>SUVK01000039.1 GCA_015062055.1 Akkermansiaceae bacterium | reverse complement strand
GAATCAATTCCATGATTTCGCGCATCCAACTCAAAACACGAGGCCTACCCTCCGTTGATTATCTCCTGCTCAAACTCAGGCAGCTAACATCCCCGTCATTCACGCGACTTTTTTGACGCAGTGCCGAGATATCGGTAAACGTAATTTCATATTCTATTTTTTTGGTTTATCGAGAGAGCAATAATATTTGTTATTTTTCTATTGCGGGCGCAGCTTATACACGATTTTGGGTGTTCTGTCAACCGTAAATTAAAAAAATAACAAATAATCAGCAAAAAAAATAATCTACCCGGGCCGGATACAACTTACGGGGCCTGGGACCGGCGGACGATTTACAGCAAAACCGCCACCGATTTCTCGGTGACGGTTGAAAAAAGTTGTCGTTTTGGTAAAATTGCCCCCGGTGGGGGCATGCCCGCTATACGCGTCAGAGCTCGTAATAGGTATAACCATTAAGGCCGGTGCGATAGGCCTCGAGCGCGTCGCGGCGTTGGCGTGGGGTCATGATACCCTCTTCTACGGCGTGCTCGGCAAGGTTGCGGAACTTGGCAACGAGGTCACGCGTATCGTATTTCACGTAAGAGAGCACATCTGCCACGCTGTCGCCCTCTTCTTCCTGGGTATAAACGGGGCGGCCGTTTTCGAGGTGCACGCTCACCACATTGGTATCACCGAGCAGGTTGTGGATATCGCCGAGGGTTTCTTGATAAGCCCCCACCAGGAACACGGCGACATAGTAATTTTCTTTACCCTCAAAGTCGTGCAGCGGGAGAGAGTGAGCAATATCCTCGCGGTCGATAAAGTTATCGACCTTACCGTCGCAGTCGCAGGTAATATCGACCAATACCGTTTTGCGGGTGGGGCGCTCGCAAAGGCGCTGAATGGGCATAACGGGGAAGAGCTGGTCGATAGCCCAGCTGTCGGGCATGCTTTGGAAGAGCGAGAAATTGCCGTAGTAGCAGTCTACCATATTGTCAGACACCTCTTTGAGGTCTTCGGGGATTTCGCTCATCTCGTCGATACGGCGAGAAATCATCCCCATGATGTGCCAGTAGATAGCCTCGCCGATACCGCGCTCTCGCAGGGTGGCATTACCGTAGAAGAACTGCATGCGCAGTTGGTCGCGGTAGTAATTGGCATCATTATAGCACTCTTGAATATTTTTACGCGTAAGCATGCGGCGCGTTTCATCCAAGGCTTTGAGGACCTCGCTGGGGTTGTCGGGCAATGCGGGCGGGGCAGCATCTTGCCCGGGAGCACTGGCAACATCCAGAATATTGAACACGAGGGCGGCATGGTAAGATACAATTGCGCGACCGGATTCGGTAACAAGAGTGGGGTGCGGCACATCGCACTTGGTGCACATTTCGCCTACCACCTCAACAATATCGCGGGCGTACTCCTCAATGGTATAGTTGCAGGAAGAATGGAAGTTTGTTTGAGAGCCATCGTAGTCAACAGCCAAACCGCCACCCATATCGAGCGTACCCATGGGGGCGCCTTCGCGCACCAAGTCTATATACATGCGGCAGGCTTCGGTAAGGCCCTCGCGCACAACAGAGATGTTGGGGATTTGCGACCCTTGGTGGTAGTGCAGTACTTTAAGGCAATGCAACTTACCGGCATTTTTGAGGGTATCTACCACCTCAATGACCTGGGCCGTATTAAGGCCGAATACGGAGCGGTCGCCGGCAGATTCGCTCCAATGGCCGGAGCCCTTGGCAGCCAAACGCACGCGCACACCGAGATTGGGTTCAATACCCATGGCCTCTGCCCTGTCTAAAATGGCCGGCAACTCATTGGGCATCTCGAGAATCAGGCAAATGTTAATGCCCATACGCTGAGCCGTGAGAGCCAAGTCAATGAACTCGTCATCCTTATAACCATTACACATTAAGAAAGCCTCGGGGTCTCGCATCTGGGCCATGGCTGCGATAAGCTCGGGCTTGCTGCCGGCCTCGAGCCCATAGTGGTAGCGGGCCCCATAAGCCACGATTTCTTCTACAATCTCGCGCTGTTGGTTTACCTTGATGGGGTACACGCCACGGTACACACCCTTGTAGTCAACCTCGTTAATGGCTTTGATAAAGCTCTGGTTAAGTTCATCGATACGGGCACGCAATAAGTCGCGAAAACGCAGCAACACGGGGGCATCTGTACCACGCTCGGCAAGGCCCTTCATGATGCTGTGTAAGCTCACGGGGCGAGCCTCGCCATCGGTATCTACCAAATTGACGGTAACCTCGCCGTTGCGAGAAACGCCGAAATAGCCGTTACTCCAGTTCTCTACACCGTAAAGCTCGGCAGAATCTGCCGCAGACCAATTCTTAACCTTGCGCTTAATGGGGGTGCTTTTGCGTTTCATCATGGTATGCGATAAGTAAAAAATGAAGCGCTTTATATACTATATATGACTTTTTGTCAACACCTTGTTTTTTTATTATCATTTTTTTCAGGCTATAACCCGCTTGCAAGCAGGCAAAATTAACAATAGATGGGCCAACATTACCCCCGGTACCTTTCAAAAAACGATAAAAACCGTAGATTTACCCGGTATGGGTAAATCTACGGTTTATAAAATTGATAGGCTTAATGCGTGCAAGCGAGCAATTGCTTACTTGGCGCGGTAGTACTGGTAATGTACGCGCTCGTCGATGGCAAGAGCCTCGCGAACAGTGCGGATTACGGTGGGCTCGGCCTCGAAGGCGAAGAGCATGTACTGGCCATGAGTCAGGTGGTTGGACTCATAGGCGAACTCGCGGCGGCCAACATTGGTAACCTCCGTAACTTTGGCGCCTGCAGCCTCAAGCTGGCCCTTCATAGCAGCGGTAAGCTCCTCGAGGGTGGCGGCACCCTTCATGTTAAGAACGATCAGTGCTTCGTACTTTCTCATAATTGTATTCTAAGTAAGATGTCTTGCTTTCGCAAAAAGCGGTGGCGTATGATGCACCTTTTTTGAACAGATTGCAAGCCTAAAGTGTGTTTTATGTGATTTTTTTTTAGAATTCTGCTATTAAATGAGCTTCAGACGCACTAAGTCCTGCGTATCGATGAGGCCCACGGGCTTGTGGTCGGCATCCAACACCACGAGGTCGTCGATGCGGCGATCGCGCAACGTCTTCACGGCAGTCATTGCCAATTTATCAGCCTCTACATACACGGGGTTCTTGGTCATGTACTCTGCCACGGCATGCGTACCGCAGTTGGGGTCTGCTTGGTAAGCACGGGCAAAGTCGCCGTGGGTGAATACACCGGCCAGCGTGCCGTCTGCATGAGTCAGCACACAAGCACCGGCGCGGGCGGAGGTCATGGCAATGATGCACTCTGCCACCGTGGCGCCCTCGGGCTGCGTGGCGTACTCCTTGCGCATAATATCGGCTATACGCATCAACAAAGCGCGGCCCAAAGAACCACCGGGGTGGCTGCGGGCAAAGTCTTCCTTGGTAAAGTTGCGCGCCTCCAGCAAAGCCATGGCCAAGGCATCTCCCATCACCAACATGGCGGTGGAGGATGAGGTGGGAGCCAGATTCAGCGGGTCGGCCTCGCGCTCTACAGCCGTGTTGAGCACCACATCACTCAGCTCAGCCAGCGTGGAGGACGGCTTACCCGTCATGCTGATAATGGGCATGTCAAAACGCTTCAAGAACGGCATGAGCGTAAGCAGCTCAGACGTTTCACCGGAAAAAGACATGGCAATGCAGGCGTCGCCATCCTGCACAATACCCAAGTCGCCGTGCATGGCGTTCATGGAGTCAAGCACAACAGAGGGAGCCCCCGTAGAGGTAAGCGTGGCAGCTATCTTGTTGCCGATAAGCCCGCTCTTACCTACACCCACCACAATAATTTTGTGGCCGGTCTCTATCGCCTTGCGCATGGCGTTTACTGCTGCTACAAAGGAGTCATCCAAGCGCTCGCAGATAGCCTGCAGGGCTGCAATCTCATCCTCAAATACCTTTTTACCGCGTATCGTGTGGTCTGTCGTCATAGCCGTAAGTGAATAGTAAATTTTTATTCGCAGCGCATTTTACCATATCTCCCCTGCCCCTGCAATCATAAAACAGAGAAGAACAACAAAAAAATGCAATATGCAGTCCGTTGATGTTTATTTAACACCCATTTAACGATTGCACGGTCATTATACCGTGCGATTTTGAAGAAGAGCGGTGAGGTACTCTTTGAAGGTACGCGTGAGGCGAGAAACGCCGAGGAAGGTGGCGATGCCCCGCAAGTGCTCTTCTGTACCGGCAATGCACTTGAGGTGAGCGTGTACGAGGTCGGCGATGGCGAGCAGCTCGGAGTCCGGCACATCGGTCCAATCTCTGTTGCCACGGGCGCGCGGAAGCACGGCGGGTTGTGCGGGCAGACTTACAACGACTCCATTAGGCTCGGGTGTAGATACCAGTATTCCCTTACTATAGCGTGAGTGTAAGACTTTTTCGAGGCGCAGTTGAATAGCGTCCAAGGAATCGGCGGCACCGGTAATGGTTTTCACTCGTTTTGAGAGATAGTCCAATTTAATGGGGCCTTCTACATCAACTATACATTTAAGAAGCTCACGTATGCGGGCATCTTTCAAAGAGCTCCAAGAAGGGATACGGGTTGAGGGGATATATTCTTGCGCAGGCTCACCGACCAAAGGAGGCAAAGGCGCAGGCTGAGTTACGAGGGCAGGCTCGGATGGGGCAACAGTCTGTACCACGGCAGTTGATACCAGCTCGGGTAATTCGGGCATTTGCACAGGGCCGAGTTGCAAACAACATTTAAGAGATTCGTGCAATTTTTGCAGAGTGTGCTCGCGATCTTGCCACCAATCTAACGACCAAACACGCAACATGCGCCACCCCAGAGCAGTGAGCACGGCATGCCGCAGCACATCGCGATCTCTTGCGGTATTGGCAGCAGCATAAGATTCGCCATCTAACGTGACACCGGCCAACAACTCCCCTTCTCTATCGGGGTGCAAGATGGCAAGATCTACCTTGTAGCCGGATACGCCGACATTGAGCGAACATTGCCAACCGAGCCCGGACAGAGCAGAGGCAATAGACTCTGCCAATGCATCGGTAGAATCGACTACCCCACCCTGAGTTAAACGCAGATATGAGGCAGCACCGCGACGTGCGTAATCTAAAAAGTCTCGCAAATCAGCAGAGCCTTGAGCTTTTGTGCGATTCAGGTCGATATCTTCAGGTTTGAGAGAGGTGAAAACGTGCAGCGCGCAACGGGCACGGGTAACGGCCACGTTGAGACGGCGCTCGCCACCGGAGATATTAAGCGGGCCGAAGTTCATGGAGACGACGCCGCGAGCATCCGGCCCGTAGGTGGTAGAGAAATAAATAACACCACGTTCGTCGCCCTGAACGTTTTCCAAGTTCTTTACAAAAATGGCCTCGGGGTTAGACTCAGAGAAATAGGGTTCTAAAGATTCATCTGCGGCCCGCGCCGAATCCAACATTTCCTGAATGAGCATTTGTTGTTGGGCGTTGAAAGTTACAATACCAATACTGGTATCCTCGGTATATCGGAAACCGTCTGTACGGAGCTGAGCAAGCACATGTTTGACCAAAGCTTCAGCCTCTTGCTCGTTAACCCGTCTACCTTTACCGGGCTCATAAACACCTGCGGTGAAATGATAACGCACAGCACAATCTTGTGCCATGGGGGCGGGGAATGTGGTAAGCTTACTATCGTAGTATTTGACATTAGAGAAAGCGATAAGGCTCTCTGCCTTACTGCGATAGTGCCATGCGAGATCAAGCGAGGGAATATCACACGCTAAACATTCATCGAGAATGCTCTCCATATCTTGTTCTTGCACATAGTCATCCTCTTGCTGTTGTGATCGATTGAAAAAGCTGGTGGGGGGCATTTGGCGGGGATCACCTACGATAACGGCATTACGACCTCGGCCGATGGCCCCTATGGCATCCCACACCGGGATTTGAGACGCCTCGTCAAAGATGACAACATCGAACAATTCTGTAGAGGCATCCAGATATTGAGCCACAGACAAGGGGCTCATCAGCATACAAGGTTTAAGCAGACGAGTGATATTGGGTATAGCCCCCATTAACTTACGTAGTGGCATGTGTGCCTTTTGCTTGGCAAACTCGCGTTGCAATACGGCGGTTTCGGTTCCGTATCGAGAAATGGACGATGCGCGTTTGATGAGAGATTGCAATATATGAACCGAGGCAAGTTGCATGAGTTGCTGATCTTGCTCGGCAAAATCTTTAATATCGCCCTCGTGAATCACGGAATTGAAGTGGCAGAGGGGGTCTCTTGTCTCAACAGCGGCACGAAGGCGAAGTCGAGAGAAATTAACACGCGTTGCGTTTTCCATATCAGCAGCAGAGACGATACCCTGCATTAAGGCTGACGACATGGCTCCAAAACCTTCAGCTTCGGCGGCTTCACGGCAAGAGTTCCAAATGGTAATATTTCTCCAGTGAGCTCGGGAATCCAAAAGAATCTTACACCAGTCTTGCACAGCATCGGCCGAGTCGGGGATATCTGAGAGCTCGGCAGCTAATAAGCCGGCAACGGTCTTGCGACAATGCTGCCATTCGTTTATTTTTTCTGTGTAGGATGCTAAAATATCACGCGTTGGGGAGCCATTTTTTTGCAACACGGAATCCGGCTGCAAAAGTCGGGCTAAAACAGGCTCCTCGCTCTCCGGCACAATTTTAAGGGCTTGAACAGCCGCATTAACGGCGTTTTCCTCGGACACGCCATAATCAACGCCTTTTGCTAAATGCTCGGGCAAGCCCGAAACCGCAGAAGCCGTCTTGCGAGCCTCTCGCATAGCAATAAGGTTAGTTAAATCGGTTAAGCAATCAGGAGTTTCTCGGCTTACCGCTAACAAGCGCAATTTTTTGCGCATACGCATCATACCGAAAAAGCGAGGGATACACCAAGAGACATAAAATCTTTGGGTTTCGGCCAACCAAGAATCCAACAACGGATTATCAAGAGCCGATTCGGGGTAGTCTAAAGACAGCCCCGTTTTGAGTTGATGGTAAAGAGTTGCCTGCCGTTTCAGAGAACTCAATTTGCGCTTTGTTTTTTTGGCCTGAGAGGGTAACAGAGACGACCAATCATTGCCATTAGCCGACACAACAAATTGTAAGGCAGGCAAAAGCTGATGAATGCGAGAACGGTATGACTCCGCATCCAAACATAATTGCTCCATTAATTGTAGATAAAGTTGCTCTACAGTATCATTTACCGAGGAGAATTGCGTTATGGCATCCGTTAATTGCTCTTCTTTGGTCAAACTGTAATCGGCATAACAGATAGCCCGCACACAAACAGACGGCACGGACTCCAGCAATGCATAATGGCGAGATAATCGCCGAGCAGCATCTTCCATAGCCGAGCGACGCTCAGCTGTACAGGTGAGCATATCATCAGCCATGGGGGTAAACATCGGCAAATGCCCGAATTGCCCAATCATTTGCACATCATGGTAAAGAGTCGTTTCATCGGATTGTTTGCGGTGCAACTCCCACGGCAAAAGATTGAGTTTATATCGTAATTTTGCAAGCGAAAAGGCCGACTTTTCCCAAGAATCTGCAGCGGTACCGGCACTCACGGCCTCGACAGCGGATTTATACTGGGCCAGCACAGCCTTTTTATTGGCTTTGTTAGAGTGCATCTCGAGGCAAAAATCCTCCAGCCCTATACGTTTAAGTCGCTTATGCACCACTTGCAAAGCTGCGGCTTTTTCTGCCACGAAGAGCACCGTTTTACCATGGCCCAAACAATGAGCTATCATATTGGTAATGGTTTGGCTCTTACCGGTACCGGGTGGCCCGATAAGAACAAAGTTTTTGCCACGGGCTGCCGCCAACACGGCAGAAAGCTGTGACGAATCGCTCGACATAGGGGTATACACCTTATCGGCATCTACTTCATTATCAAGCATTGCAGGATTAGGGAAGCCTACCTGCACGGGAAATGCCGAGCGTTCTTCTGCCGCAATCTGACTAACAATGGGGTTACGCAACAAATACGCCTCACGATCGGTGAGGTCTTTCCACATCAGATATTTGGTAAAAGAGAAAGCCCCCAGAGAGCAAGACTCCACAACCTCCCATTCGGGCATGTTACTGATAGCGTCTCGTACGATATTAAAAATACGTTTAACATCCAGCCCTGCCTCATCTGTCGGCAAATCCCCCTCAAGCTCTGGGATACTCAAGCCATACTCGATTTTCAGGAACTCGAGTAAGGTTAAGTTCATACGCGATTCTTCATCCGTACCACGAAGTTCTAAACCGGCTTTAACAGAGGCCCGAGAAAGACGAACCGGCAATAATAATAACGGTGCTAAATAGTTTTTTCCCTTGTGAGAATCGCGAGTCCACTTCAGGAAGCCACATGCGATGTAAAGCGTATTGGCACCGCTTTCTTCTAATTCCCGACGCGTTATGTTATACAAATGAAGCATTTGTTTTTCTAACTGAGCATCGGGCATATTAACCGCCAGCTGCCTTTTGGAGAACATATCATTTACGCATTGCTCCAGCAGCAGACGATTGTCGGCTTCATTCTTTTTCTCTTGTATGGCAGAGGTCAAAAATTTATCCGGGAGCGATTTCACCCGGAAAACCGTACCGACAGACAATTTATCTTCCAAAATGGCTACATTGGGCAACATCAATGATAATTGAGTTTTGCCACGCCGCGGAACATTCAGCAAAGGATTTCGCAAAGAAAGGTCCAACAGTTTCAACTGCCAATTTGCCATGCGAGTACAAGGCCGAGAGGAAAGTATCTCCGTATCATCAAAATCATGCTCTGCATCATCGTTTCTGAGCGCAGAGGGGATAGCGAAAACAGCATTAATACCCGCAGTTTTCCATAATTGAGAAGCACCGAAAGCAAAGAAAAAGTCATCTCTCTGCAAGCTCAACGGCAAAGCTCCAACCCCAAAGGAACGTGTAAAATGCCTGCGCGGCGGGATAATATCACCATTAACGTTAACACATTCAAAAACAGGCAATTTATGGCGCAGTACACCGGCAGTCGTCGTCTCAAAAAATGAACCGCACACCTTTACCCCTAAATAAGCATAAGGCGGGGTTAAAACCAAAAACGGGGCATAGCCCATCTTGGAAACACAAGAGGCAAACAACAACACCGCGGTCCAGCCGTTGGCTCGACTCTTGGCTATAATTTCAGCAGATTCAGGCTCTCTGCTCTCTAGTTTACAGGAGGCAAAAACATTCCACAATAAGCAGAGTCTATGAATAAATTCCTCGAAATTTTCAGAATAATCAGGCCATTGTTCCGCCGGGTCCACCGTTTTTTTAGCCATAGCGACTAATTGATTGGTAGTTACATCATCCGGTAGCGAGAGGGCTGCAAGTAACGCCGGTGCCCGGAGCTCTGAATCGCAGCGGTTATATTGCAACCACTCCAAGTCTTCTTGAGTTTGCGCCAGCACCCTGTTATCTGCAGCAAGAAGCTCAACCTTCAAGCTTGGAGAGGCAGTATCCCTTACGGCTATCTCACCGTGGAGTTCATACATCTCGCCGGGGGGCAAGGACTCCACACAAGCATCGCCCGCATGAACCACAACACGCCCGTATTTAACGACGACACGAAAATCTCTCAATTCCTGCTCAGCCCACAGAGTCACAACCCAAGACAAAGATTTATCGTTACCGGCCTTTTCAAACGAAGCGTTGCGATAACACAGAATACGTAAATTTACCGAATTCGGATAGGGAGAAGAGTAAGTTGCGCTCATATAACGTACAAGGTAACTGCGCGACAACTCTATCAAGCCATCCCTCTTGCTGTCAAGTTCAAAGTAAAAAACTTATATACAAGCTCAATTTTAACTTGTAACCGGGGTGAAAATGGGGTATAAAGGGGATAGGGAAGAGTTTACCCAATACATCTTACTATGAACACGACATTCAAAATCCACGGACTTTGCGCCGCAACACACACACCGATGAACGTCGACGGCAGCTGCAACCCCAACGCTGTAGATGCTCAGGCTAAGTTCCTTGCTTCTCAAGGCATCAAGTCCGTATTCATCACCGGCTCCACGGGCGAATCTGCCCACATGCAGCTTACCGAGCGTAAGGAAAACATGGCCGCTTGGGGCGAAGCCGGTAAGAAGTACGGCATCGACGTCGTAGTACACACCGGTGGCAACTGCGTGTACGATGGCCGCGAGCTGGCAGCATATGCAGCCCAATGCGGTGCTACCGCTACCGCCAGCAATGCCCCCTGCTATTTCAAACCGGGCAACATTGACTTGTTGGTAGACAGCTTGGCTGTAGAGGCATCCGGCGCACCGGAACTGCCCTACTATTTCTACGACATCCCCGTGCTGACCCACGTGGGCTTTAACCCCGTGAAGGTGATTGAGGCCTGCGCCAAGAAGATTCCCAACTTTGTGGGTGTCAAGTTCACCAACCCCGACTTAGCTCTGTACATGGATGCCCTTAACTATGAGGGTGGCAAATACGACATCCCCTGGGGTGTGGATGAGTGGTTCTTGGGCGCTTACGCCACAGGTGCTAAGGGCGGTGTAGGCTCCTCCTTCAACTATGCTCCCAAGCTGTATGATGACATCATGAAAGCTGTAGACGCCGGCGACCTTGCCGAGGCTCGCCGCCTGCAACAACTCTCTGTCACCATGATTAACATCATTGCCGGCAAGGGCTATATGGGCTGCTGCAA
This sequence comes from Akkermansiaceae bacterium, assembly GCA_015062055.1. Classification (GTDB taxonomy): domain Bacteria; phylum Verrucomicrobiota; class Verrucomicrobiia; order Verrucomicrobiales; family Akkermansiaceae; genus Akkermansia. The sequence goes on along the minus strand of SUVK01000039.1, from coordinate 13,702 downwards.
ATACCTGATGAGCGAGTGGACGGGCGTGGACTTCGGCCCGGCTCGCCTGCCCATGGGCAAGCAAGACAAAGCCACGCTCGAGGCTCTCAAGAGCGAGCTGAAGGCTATCGGCTTCTACGATTGGGCAATCTACAAATAAACCTATATCCCTACAATACCCCTCATGGATACCAAAGCACTTGGTCAATTCTACAAAGACAAGCTGCTCAATGAGGTAGAACCGTTCTGGTTTCCCCGTTCACTGGATTCAGTGAACGGGGGTCTCTACCACTGCTGTGCACAAGACGGCAGCTTGGTAGATACCGACAAGAACGTGTGGGCACAAGGCCGTATGGCTTGGATGCTCCTTACCTGTTACAACAGCATCGAAAAGCGCCCCGAGTGGATGCAATACGCGGAGAGCGCACTCAAATTTTTGGAAGAAAAGTGTGTAGACCCAACAGACGGGCGCATGTACTTCCACATGACGGCCGACGGCACCCCCATCCGCAAGCGTCGCTACGCCTACAGTGAATGTTTTGCAGCCATAGCCTGGGCAGCACACTACGGCGCCACGGGAGACGCCCACAGTGCCGAGCGCGCCCGCCACTGGTTCGACATATACGCCGACATATTCTTCACCCCCGGCAAGATGGCACCCAAGAGCACCGGCAACCGCCCGGGCGAAAACTTGGGCTGTCGTATGATTATGATTGTAACGGCACAAGAACTGCGCCGTTATTTGGGCGATGCAGACGGCTTCTACACCGGCTGGATTGACCGTTGCATAGATGATTTGCAGCGTCTCTTCCTGCACGAGGACATCAAAGCCGTGCTGGAGAATGTAGCCCCCGATGGCTCCGTCATCGACCACTTTGACGAGCGCATCCTCAACCCCGGCCACGACATTGAGGGTGGCTGGTTTGTGCTTGAGGAAGCCCGCTACCGTGGTGGCGACAAGAAGCTCATCGAGATTGGCTGCAAGATGATAGACTGGGCACTGGAGCGCGGTTGGGATAAGAAGTACGGTGGCTTGCTTTACTATACAGATGTGTACAACAAGCCCGTGCAAGAGTACTGGCACAACATGAAGTTCTGGTGGCCTCACGATGAAGCCCTCATCGGCACCTGCTTGGCTTACGTAATGACAGGTGATGAGAAATACGCCGAGTGGCACCAAAAGATTCACGACTGGGCATTCGAGCATCTGCAAGACAAAGAGCACGGAGAGTGGTTCGGCTATTGCAACCAAGACGGCACCACCACCAACGGGCTCAAAGGCAGCATGTGGAAGTCTTTCTTCCACCACCCGCGTGCCCTGTGGTGCTGCGCCCACTACTTCGGCGCTATTGCAGCCCCCTGCTCCGACAAATAAGTTTTTACATACATAACAACACGATATGATTATAGGCATACTCAACTCCGGCGGTGACTGCCCCGGCATCAATGCCGTCATAGAGGGATACGTGTCAGCCGCGTACAGACGTGGCTGGCGCGTCATCGGCTTCCATGATGGTTTTGAGGGCCTGCTCCCGGTGGCAGGCGGGCGACGCTACGAAATGCTCACCCCGTACAAGACCCACAAAATACGCTCTCACGGTGGCACCATTCTCGGCACCACCAACACGGGTAACTTTAAGGTCAACATCAATAAGCTCGGTCGCGCTCGCGTAGAGCCCGAGATTATGGCAAAGGCCACCAAAACCATTACAGCTCTCGGGCTGGAGGCTCTGGCCGTTATCGGCGGTAACGGTTCCGCCCGTACCGCAAGTCTGCTTTCCGAAGAAGGCTTGCCGGTGATTTCCATTCCCAAGACCATCAACAACGACCTCTGTCCCGCCTCTGACTACACCTTCGGTTTCCAAAGTGCGGTTTCCGTGGTGTCAGAGAGCATCGACCGCATACGAACCACCGCCAACGCACACCAGCGCATGATGGTAGTAGAGGTTATGGGTGACCAGTCGGGGTGGATTGCCCTGCACAGCGGTATCTCCTCGGCAGCAGATGTTGTACTTATCCCCGAGATTGAATTTGACCTCGACAAGGTGGTGGAATGCATCAAAGCCAAAAAAGCCAAGGGCCAGCGCGAAATCATCGTTGTAGTGGCAGAAGGCTGCCGACTCAATGGCAAGCTGGTAACCGTACGCAATAAAGATAATGGTGACGAGCGCTTGGGCGGCATCGGTAACAGACTCTCCAAGATGCTCGAAGAGATGACCGGCATCGAGACTCGCTACTGCGTACTCGGCCACACTCAACGCGGTGGCAGCCCCTGCCCGTTTGACCGCATTCTTGGTATTCGTTTCGGCGTAGAAGCCGTTAAACTCATCGAGGAAAAGCAGTTCGGCCGCACCATGGTACTCAATGGTCACAGCGTAGACAGCGTACCCATTGCCGAAGCGATTGCCGAGCCTCGCACCATCACCGTCGAAAACCACATCGTCCGCACCGCCCGTGAATTGGGCATCATATTCGGCGACCTCACCCCCGAGGAAATGGCCCCGAAATGCACCAAAGCCCCCAGCAAAGGCAGCAAGACGAGCAAAAGTAAAAAATGAACAAACTGATAGACAGGATTAAAGGGATCTTGCTTGCAGGAACCGCAGTGATGCTGAGTGCCTGCAGCCAGTTATACCACAGCAAATCGGCCGCAGAAATGCAGCCAAGCTATATAGTAGTAGAAACCAACTCCGAGCGCGTGCTCTTTGCAGAAAACGCCAACGAGCGACGTCCCATCGGCATGCTCACCAACATTGCCACAGCATTAGTGGTAATGGACTGGATGAGAAACGAGAACCTGAGCATGGATACCTTGGTAACCGTGCCGCAAGCCGCTTGCCGTTGGCCGGCATCAAATATGATGCAACTGCACCCCGGCGACCGCATCAGCCTGAGAGATGCCCTACACTCTGCCCTGATGTGGGACGACAGCGCCGCTGCAACAACCCTGGCATGGGCATGTGGCTACAGCCTTGCCCCGCAAAACCCCGAGATGGCGTTCCTTGACCAAATGAACAAACTGGCCGAAGCCATCGGCATGAAACAAACCACATACAAAGGGGTGAACGGGGCCGTGCGCTCCACCTCCACTGCCAGAGACTTGGTGCTGCTGGGCATCTATGCCATTGAGCGCCCGCAGGTACAAAACATCTGCGCGAAGACAAGCTACACCGCCAATGTTATCAACACCATGGGGCCCCGCCCCGTGCAGATAATCAACACCAACCGCCTGCTGGCAAGCCAAGGTGTAGACGGCGTACGCTCTGCAGGCTCGGGCTCTGCCGGTTACTGCGTCATGGCATCTGCCAAGCGTGGCAGTGTCAAGGCCGTAAACCCCACTACCGGCAAGCAATCCACCTATGCACAACGTCTTCTCGTCATTGTGCTGGGTATGCCCTCGGCCTCCCACCGCAACAACAAAGCGGCTGCCCTCTTGCGAGATGGCTGGGAAGCTTGGGAAATCTGGCAAACCACCAGCGATACCTCAGATCCCTCCAAGTTTATCCGTCTGCCTAAAAACTAACTTTTTACATATCATGAATATCGGAATCCTCAACGCCGGTGGCGACTGCCCCGGTCTTAACGCCGTGATAGAAGGTGCCGTAGGTGCCGCAGCCGCACGCGGCTGGAAAGTCATCGGCTTCTATGATGGCTTTGAAGGGTTGCTCTCCACGCCCGACAACGAGCGTTGGCGCGAGCTTACCCCCGAAAACTGCCACAACATCCGCTCCATGGGCGGCACCATCCTCGGCACTGTCAACAAAGGCAACTTCACCGTGAAGAGCGGTGTGGGTGGCCGCATGCAAATAGCTGATGAGGTGCTGGCGCAAAGCAAGGCTACGGTAGAGCGTCTTGGGCTCAAGGCTCTCATCGTGGTGGGTGGCGATGGTTCTCAAACCATCGGTAATGAGTTGCGAGCCATCGGTCTGCCCATCGTAGGTGTGCCCAAGACTATTGATAACGACTTAGGCGCCACGGACTACACCTTCGGTTTCTGGACCGCTGTTTCTGTAGTAAGCGACAACTTGGACCGCCTGCGCACCACGGCAGACAGCCACAAGCGCATGATGGTGGTAGAGGTAATGGGCCGCCACGCCGGCTGGATTGCCCTGTACGGCGGTATCGCCGGCGGTGCAGACGTTATCCTCATCCCCGAGATTGAGTTCAAGCTCGAAGAAATCGTTAAGAAGGTAGAGCTGTTAAAGGCTCTCGGCCAGCGTGAAATCATCATCGTGGTATCGGAGGGTGCCAAGATTGGTGGCAAGTTGCTCACGCTTGACGAAGAGACCAAGGGCGAGGTTCGCCTCGGTGGCATTGCTTCTTTCCTCTCCACCAAGCTTGAGACCATCACCGGCATCGAGACTCGCTACTGCGTACTCGGCCACGTTCAACGCGGCGGTTCACCCATCCCCTTTGACCGCGTACTGGGTGTACGCTGCGGCGCCAAAGCCGTCGAGCTGGTCGAGCAAGGCAAGTTCGGCGAAACCGTTGCCCTGCGTCGCAACGACATGGTATCCATGCCCATTGAAGAGGCCGTACGCACGCTGCACCTTGTAGACGGCGAAAGCCAGCTGGTAGAAGAAGCCCGCGAAATCGGCATCTCTTTCGGCGATGACGTACCCATGCGCATCTGATTGTCGCCTACACCATTCAACCAACAACCGCTGCCCGGTCATCGAGCAGCGGTTGCTGTTTATAGAAAAAACGAATAGGGGCGTATTATCACAAAGGCGCCGTAAACGATTACAGTTGATAGATGCATCCCCCCTATAAATTGTAATTTAGAGGGCAGATGGCGCTTGCCTCGGCGTAGCCCGCAGGGAGAAGACGGGAGCCGTAGTCGAGCCATCTGCTCGCTAAACTCCGATTTATCAACCGAAATGTTTAACAGAGCGTTATTTTATTACGTAAACCCGGTTTTTCCTCGACATCTCCCAAACTCTCGAGTATAGTAACCGAAACGGCAACTACGATTATAGATAAATTCCCCCCCAAAAAACATCTACGCAACACATGAAAAACTCAGTTTCCTTTCTTTTGGGCATTATTATGTTCGCGTTCTTCATGCCCACGGCAGAGGCTGATTGTAGCACAGAGTCAAACAAAAAGGTTACCGTCAGTATTACGCCTAATTCTTCCATGTCATCCACGATGAAAGATACTCTTCTCCGCGCCTATGCAACGCAAGGAGACATGGAGCAAATAAAGCAAATGATTGCCATGGGGGCTAATATCAATTGTGCAGATGAATGGGGGCGCACCCCCCTCTACAACGCCACAGCTTATGGGCACAGTGACTGTGTGAAACTGTTATTGGAGGCAGGTGCCGATATTGCTGCGTCAGACTCAGTTCTTGCCATAGCAGCCGGAAGCGGAAATCCCGAGTGTGTCCGAATTTTGATAGAGGCCGGTGCAGATGTGAATCTTACTACGGGTAACGATAAATGGACTCCGCTGCACTTCGCCGCCTTCAATGGGCATTGTGAATGTATCAAATTATTGATTGCCAAAAAGGCTGAAATCAATGCAAGAGATATTGACGGAGAAACGCCTCTGAGCAAAGCTTACCAAAGCGGATGTAAAGAATGCATCAAAATCCTCAAGGCAGCAGGAGCAAAGCGTTGATACACGCACAAGGAATCAGTATATTCTTGATTTCCTCTTTCATTCAGAAAAAGAGAGCTACCATCTCTTGCAGCGGTTTTGTTGAGTGGGACCGGCACGCATTCAGCCCTATCGTTGCAAGGCAAAAGGCGGAGGTAACGAGGATTTTTCTGAATGGAGGCATCAACATTTTGGCTGTGGATTCGTAACGGGCTCTGTTCATGCTAGCGCATGAGCATATGATGTTATTGGGTAATATTATATAGACAAAACGTGCAGTATTTTGTTCAATGTTAAGAGATTATTGTGATGTACATTCTCCGGTTTTCACCTTGTAGCAGTGTCCTTTGGCCTCGCCGGACATACCGGAGAAGAAGTGAATTTCAAGCTCACCGTTGACGATGTTCCAAGTGGGTTCTGAGTGAATGGGGGGAGATTGCCAAGCAGAGCGAGCATGAATGGGAGTAGCCTTGCTCCAATCAAAATCGGGGCAATCCAAATCTGACACGCGCACAAGCAGATACCCGTCATGCAGACTGACAGGCAGCAGAAGATACTGCCCGCAGGGCGACCAAGGCTGCGGAATTCTCAGCACCGAGGGGAAGCAGTTCTGCGAGCGATATTCCCGTGTGTTACCCTGCGGGGTTCTGACTCTGACGATGGGGCCGCTGCCGACGGTGTTCGTGCAGCTCGGGGACTCTTCCACACGGGCGGCATACTCCACCCATGCATAATAATACGGGTGCGGTATGCGGCACACCATATCAACAAAATAGCAGGGCTCGCCGGTGGGTGTTGTTTCCAAAGGGTCGGCAGGGCGCACGGCAAACAGGAACTTGCTCACACCGCAAGATTCGCACAACTGCACTAATTCCTGCACGGCTGAGGAGTGAATATCGGCGTATCGGTCCAACACCAAGCGCACACACAGATCGGTATCATCAACTTCTTCCAGCCCCATACGCAGGTCATCGGCATTGATTTTTTTGCCGAACAACAGGAGCGTGCGTATCTCGCCTTGTTTATTCAACAACACCTCCAGGCCATACACCTCGTCGGCCATGGCGCAGGATGCTCCATAGTCGGGTTCGGCAACGGTGGGGGAGGCATCCTTCCAAGTGGCGGTGTCCAGCACCAAAGTGCGCAAGTTCGGCAGTTGCTCAAAGAATGGTTGCAAGGCTTGCATGCGGGCGTCCGTACGCCAAGCAAGGGGTAATACCGGGTTGGGGTACGGCATGGGTGAGCGGTAAATTTCAGTCCACACTTCAACCAAAGCTTCGCGGAAAGTCGGCACCAAATGATTCACCCGCAAACGCGCGGCATTTCCATCGAGGCAGAGCTGTTGCAGCTCTCGGGACAGGACAGCCAAACGAAGAAGGCAAAGCTCTTCATTTTCGGTAGAGACAGCCGCGCAAAAATCTTTGAAGAAGCTGAGGGCGGCTTGGTACTCGCGGTCGATGTCTTGGTCGGGTGGCACCTCATCCGCCCAAGAGGCCACCGTTTGCATGGTCTGCCCCCCGCCACAGGCTGCGGCGAATGCCTCGAACGTTCGGCGCACGGCAGGAGAGATACCGGATTGCGGCTGCAGGTAGAGCAACACCTCCTCAAACAAAATAGAAACGGCAAGCAACCCCACATTATCGGGGGCTTCTAACTCATACCCGAACTCACCGAGATAAACGCCATACAACCACTCCCGCTGCTCCAAAACGGAATGAGCCAGCAAGCAGGCGGCTTTCACCTCCGCCGGCGGCAGCTGCCGCAAACGCGCTACAAGAGGGCGTATTTTCTCTACAGACTCCGCAAACGCGGTCATCACCTCGGCTTCTTCATTTTGAGCCAACATACGCGGGTATGCGTAATAAGGCAAGGCCGCGTACAAGGCCAATACATCCGCTACCAAAGCCTCTTGCGCCACGGCATGATCAACGGTGGCACAGGCAGGCACGGCATCTGTTGTACCCGCAGGCAAAAGAGGCGCTAAGGCAAATAAGAGAGCTGCTGTTGTTTTCATGGTTTATCTCCTTTCTTAGTATAACACATCTCAACGCAGAATCCGCAACGAATTTTTCAAAAAAACACGTTTTCAATTCGCAACTCGTACTTCGTAATTCGAAAATTCCAACTCACCATCCCCTAGGTAACAACATTTGCGATGGGATATGGTAATACAAGACTGATTTAAACACCGGCGCACCGGTATGACGGTCTTTTTCATGGCTTTCGGGCACGGGGTTTCAGTGCGAAAAATAGGCAGCACCTTCCTCAATTTTTACAAAGAGAAACGGCTTTACCGCTTGCTGTACCCGCTCGCGGAATGCGCGGCGAGAACCATCTGCCGTTTTCTCACAGGTCAGGTAACGGAGCGTATTGCCATCCTCAGCAATCAGCCAAACACACTCATGCAGCACACGTTCGCCATCCTCCGCGAGCATCGGGAACGCGAAGTAGTATGCCCGCAGCTCGGCATTCCACTGCTCGCGCGTTTGCTGCATGGAGCTGCCGAATAATTGCTCAAACAGCCCCTACACCTCAGCCGCAGCAGAGGCTTCCATGTATGCCTCCCGGCAGGCATACATGGTGAGATGCTCGCTCCCCGACACCGACAGAACACCAAGTAACAGACCTTATAAAAGACGTTTTAACATTACACGGGCATAAAAAATTCCGGCAAAAGTCCCCCCTTAATAGAGCAATGATAAGCCGGGGAAGAAGATAAGCACTATACGAAAGCTCTACGTTAACGCCACAGAATACTGCCTCAGCTGCGAGTAAGGGTGCAAAAAGCAACCTTAAACTTTTCTGCAATCTTTTTACCCGGTGATACGAATAAGGCATAAATATTATCAATGTTAGCAGACACAAAGATACGCAAATGGGTTCTGCCTTCAGACGCTTCTAACAGGCTGATTTCTATAGTTCCATAGTAAGGGAAGTGTCTATATTTTGCACTTATCTGATCCAATTGGTCAAAAGATTGTATATGAGTAAAACCGGACACCTCTAAAGCAGTCTTAACTGCTTCTTTTATTTGTTCTCTTGTCCCTCCCACGTATACATCTTCCGTTAAACTTTTACGAATAGCCATAATATTATTTATTTAAGTTTATTTATTTGGCGGTTCATCATTTCCACCTCTTATGTTATGCAATTCAAACAGATGCAATTATCGTCGAGAGTCTCGCGCGATTAAGAAGACTTAATGCATATGATTGAATCTGCAGTTATTTTATTGTTATTCACATTGATTGTCAATCCTAATTTACGGACAATTATGGAATTAATGCTCTCATCGATATAATACTCGGAATTTTCGGACACGAGCAGTAAGCAACCGATTACAGATGAGAAACAGAATTGAATATTTGACAAAACCGTTGCATGGATCGATTCTGTGTATTAACGACACGGTTAACGTGTAATTTATCTCGACACCGACTCATCATTCTGCTACCATCTCCGCGGACAAAACAAACGGATATGGTTACAACAGAATACCCCCACGGACAAGATTTCCCGATACTGAGAGTAGAAACAGCACTGTGTTCTGCAGAGATTTCACTGTATGGTGGCCACGTGCTGCAATGGACCCCCACCGGGCACATGCCTGTGATATTCATGAGCCCGCAGGCGGTATTCAAGCAAGGCAAAGCCCTGCGTGGCGGTATACCCATCTGCTGGCCGTGGTTCGGTAAGAACACGGAGGACGCCACACTGCCCTCTCACGGCATCGCCCGCACAGCATTGTGGCAGCACGCAAGCACCGAGGAGCTGGAGGACGGCACAGTGCGCATCGTACTGGCCTTGCCCCCCACACAAGAGCTGATGCCCAGTGGCGCCCTTATTATTGAACTTGGCACCGAGCTGGTGCTGAGCCTGCTTACGCTTGATGTGCAGCGTACCATGCCGTTCTCTGCCGCCATGCACACCTATTTTGCCGTAAGCGATTACGAGACCGTAGCCGTAACCGGGCTCGAGGAATGCGACTTTACCGAGTTTGCTGCAGAGCCCACCCCGCATTGCGAAGACCCGCTCATCCCCGCCGGACACATCGACCGCATATACCACCCCGTGGCAGAAGAGCAGCTCATTACCATACACGACCCGGCTTGGGAGCGCAGCATCAACATCTACCGCGCCGGCTCCGCCTCTGCCGTGGTATGGAACCCGGGCGAAAAACTGGCAGCCGAAATGGGAGACTTGGGCGCACCTGCCGCTCGCGGTTTCTTGGCAGTAGAAACCACAGCCGTACCGGCAGAAAACCTCATGCTGCGCTGTGGCGAAACCCACCGCCTTACCACCCGCATTCAGGTAGTATCCATCAAATAACGCCCTTCTTCCCACCTGCATGCCGAGCATATTGAGCAAAGTCTTCGCCTCCGTGCGCACGCTAAAAAGCCTGCTAATGGTTCGCACGGTGTTGCGTTTTATGGCATGCATCGTGTTGGGTATAATAGCCTTGGGCATCCTTAGCGTCGTAGTGGCAGAGAGCTGGGTATCCATCGGCTCTGCCGCGGCATGCTATGACACCCCGCAAGAGTGCGAATCTGACAACGCCGTCGGGTTGGTGCTGGGGTGCTCCAAAACCATCCGCAAACGCCGTAACCAATACTACCAAGGCCGCATGGAGGCCGCTGCCGAGTTATGGAAATCCGGCAAGGTGCGCTGCATCATCGTCTCGGGCGACAATCGAGAAAAATACTACAACGAGCCCGGCGATATGGAACAATCGCTCATCGAATTAGGGGTACCCAAAGACCGCATTGTGCGAGACCACGCCGGGCTTTGCACCTACGATTCCGTGTACCGGGCCAAACACATTTTCGGGGCAGACCAACTCATCATCGTAAGCCAACCTGCCCATGTGAGCCGAGCCGTTGCCATAGCCCATTCATTGGGAATACCGGCAGAGGGGCTCAACGCTCCGCTGAGCCCCATCACACGCTCTGCCCGATTGCGCGCATGGATGAGAGAGCGTGGCGCGCGTGTAGCTATGGTATACGACTTGCTCAGCCGCCGACTCCCCACCCATATGGGCCCACCCATACCTCTACCACACTGACTTTCTCCGCCATGAAAAATCTCATTACCCGCTGCACAAGTGCCGGAATTGCCGAATGGGTATGCTGCCCCGGCCGACAAAATGCGACTTTGCTCACCGGCTTGGCCGATTGCCCCTACATACACCGCTGGAGCCAAGCAGACGAGCGCACAGCAGCCTACTTTGCCTTGGGGCGCATACAAGCCACCGGGCGCCCCGTGGTGGTGGTTGCAGGAGATGGTGCATCGGCCACCTCACTTACCCCTGCCGTGGTCGAGGCATACTACCAGCGGCGCCCCCTCATTATCGTTACCGTTGCCGACCGCGAAAATGCCGGTGGTTGCGGAGCCCCCGGCCATATCGAAACCGAGGGACTCTTCGGCATGTATGCCCCCACCATCGAGCTGCAGCTCCCCTGCTCCGTAATCGCCCTGCCCGACATCGCAAGCATTGCCACAGAGGGGTTCCCCGTGCACATCAACCTCCACCTCAACGAAACACCCACCTACGGCATCGACTACACCGGGCTGCAGTTGGGAGACACCCCCAAGGCACCGCGTTTTCGCGGTTCGGTAGCAGATTTGGCACAAATGCTGCGTTTTCATTCTCATGAGGGAATGGTGCTGCTTATCGGCGGGCTGGAACCCACAGAGCAAGAGCCGGTACTCTGGTTGGCCCGCACCTTGCGTGTGCCCGTGGTGGCAGATGCCGCCAGCGGGCTCAGAGAAGAGCTATCGGCCTTCATGCTGCATGGTGCAGACTCCCTCTTGCTGCAAACACCACCGCGCTACGTGCTGCGCGTGGGCGATGTACCCACCTGCGAGTTCTGGAGCGCCTTGGAAGACATGCCCGAGGTTGGGGTATACTCCATCACCCGCACGGGATTCTCCGGCCTGTGCCGCGACAGTTTCGTGATAGAAGGTGAGCCCGAGCAAGTCATGAAAGCCCTGGGAGATGTGCCCCACGTGGGCGACACAGAACGCTTGCTGCCCCGCAGCCGCCGTTTCTGCGGGCGCATTGAAGAGCTGATGATGTCCTACCCCGAAAGCGAGGCTGCCATGGTGCGCTATTTCTCGAACCACGCCGGCATTGCAGATGTACTCAGCCTGGGCAGCGCCACCACCATTCGGCTCTGGAACCGCTATGCTCAAACCAACATCCCCACCGTCTACCTGCGCGCCAACAACGGCACGGGTGGGGCAGACGGTACTGTATCTGCATTCTTAGCCAACAGCGCAGATGCCCAATACGCGTGCTGCCTTACCGGCGACCTCTCCCTACTGCGAGACTGTGCCGCCGCCTCCATGCTCCCCCAACTGCCCACTTGCAAACGCATAGTTGCCGTGCTTAACAACGAAGGTGCCGGCATGGCCTATACCCCCGGTATGGATGAAGAGCTGCAACGCCTCATGGTGCAGCCCCCCGTGTTCGACATGAAAGAGCTCGCCCGCCTTTGGGGGGCAGAGTACTACGCCATCCACTGCGAGGCAGACTTTGAGATTCTTGACTCGCTGGAGGACAACGCATTCGTGCTTATGGAAATCATCCCCGACCCGGAGCAAACCCGCGCCTTCAATGCCTGCCTTTAATATCATGCGCCTCATAGCTATACTACCCTGCCTTTTCTTGTTAAACAGCTGCTCTTTCTTCGACGTCAACGCCGAAGAAAACGCCTACTATGCAAGTGTAAAAAAAGCGGGCATGGTTCCGCTGCTGCCCGAGGAGCTTTACCCCGACTCACCGGAGAAAGCAATAAATCACCTCCCCGAGGCCGACGGCACTCCTCTTTATGCCGGTAGGGTGATGAGCGAAACAGAGCGCGCCCCCCTGCTCTCTGCCATGCAGCATGCCACCCATGTTTGCCTTGAGCGAAAAAGAGCTGTTGACCCGAGCGACCCGTGGCAAAAGAAAATGACCACCACGCGCACAGCCCCCATCCCCATGACACCGGAGGCGCGTGCGCTTGCCACCCACTGGGCCACAGCCCCGCAATGGCTTTACATGCAACTTACCCCGCAAATAGACATCTACGGCATCTTTGATGAACGCGACCACTACATCTTTTTGGATGCCAACGGTAAAGAACTGGCCCGTCTCAGCGAAGGGCTCCCCTACAGCCACCCCATTTGCAAACCCGCAGGGCAGTCTCATTATGCCCACATGGCCAACGAGCTTTCTGCGGCTTTGGGTATTGATGGCAAGTCGTATTGACAAAACATTTCTCAACAAATGGGTTCTTTCGGAGGCGTAGCCGGTCTCATTGCTGCTCATCTACATCTTTTCCAGAACAACTCGGCATCCTTGCGCGACTCCCCGGAGTTTCGGAGGGAGAGTCGCCTCGGCGTAGCCGGAAATTGACTAATTTCCGGCGAAGACGGGCTTACTATTATTCACCAACAGGCTTTCCAGAACAACTCCGCGTCTTTCCTGCTGGCGGGTACCATGTAGCGGGAACGCAGCAGCGAGGTATCGCGGTGGCCCATCTCCAGCTGCAGCTCCGGCAGATTCCGGAACATGGCGGCGTGGTACGTAGCAAAGGTGTGGCGGCAAACATCCGGCACCCAGTGGCGGAACCCGGCGGCACGCCGTAAGGCCTGCCACTTGCGCTTCCAGTTGCGGGGGATGTGGCGGTCGCGCTTGCGTATGCCCCTCACGCCACGCAGGGGAACCGCACGCCCGCCGCCCGTCTTGCTTGCGCAGGGGCGTATGATGACTTGCCCCTCCTCCCAGTTGATATCCCCGTCTTGAAGACGGCTCACCTCGGTGGGTCGGATGCCGCCATAGAGCATCAGGCTCAGCGAGAAGCGCATATCTTGGAACTCCGGGCGGCCGGCAGTGGCTTTCAGGCGTTCCACTTCCTCCGGGGCCAGCGGCTCGATGTGCTTTTCCTGCACGGCGGGCACCTCGATACGAGTCACCGGGTTACTATCTGCCCATTCCTGCCGGATGCCGTAGCTGAACACGCTGCTGAGAATCACGCGGCCCTTGCGGTAGCTGCTGGGGCTGGCACCGAAGGCGGCGGCAAGAATCCGCTTGCAATCCGCCGTACTCATGGAGCGCAGCGGCATATCCGCCGCG
>SUVK01000038.1 GCA_015062055.1 Akkermansiaceae bacterium | reverse complement strand
CTGCTGCTATAGGTTCTGAGATTTGAGTGGTTGCCCACGCCGTGATTCAGCCCTTCCCACCGGGGTTGTTCGTTTTGGTGGTACTATGGCCTCTGCTGACTCCCTACAGACGGATTGCTCCGCAGCGCTTTCACGCTTTAGTAGGGTCTCACCGAATATGATTATGCTACTTTCCTCCCGCGCCGTCTGCATCTACCTTATGGACTCTTGATGATGTATCGGATTTCGGCACTTTGGGCAACCTCGTCCGTCCATCCGGCCTTATATGCAGTTCCTGTTCGTACAGTCGGGATTTCCCCTCGAACTTCCTTTTCCACGGTTCGTTACCTCCCCGCAGTTGTTCTTCAGGTCTGAGATTCCGCATCATCGCGGCTCTTCGCGGACTTTCACCGCAGTGCGCATATCGCGTCGGTCGTACAGCAGAGAGCCGCTCCCGACGTTATTCAGGAGCGGCTCTCTTTTATTTTACATTTTGTGCTCTTCAAGCCTGAGAAGCCCGGCACGACTGCTGACTACCCTCAGGTGGCAATACCGAAGTGTCGCTGAATATCCGCAAAAATGCGATCGCGAAGCGTGCGAGCTTTCTCTATGTCCCTGGTACGCAGAGAGAAGCGCAGACGTTCGGCTGTTGCGTCAGGCTTGTGGACTGTAACGTGACACCACCACACGCCGCGGTTGTTCCACAGGTGATGGTTGATATTGTCGTCGTTAATACGAAGCGCGATTTTAGTTTGTTGTGATGTCATTTTCGTAAAAGGTAAGTGCAAAAGAATGCAGTAACAGTACTCTTAGCGAACATGCGCGCGGTTCGTTCCAGAACAGCCCCGCGGCACTCGTAGTTTTGGCTCGATGGAAGAGACAACCGACGATGCCGCTTCGTTCAAAAAAAGTACAGAAAAAATTAGTAAAGGATACCTGCTTTCTTGAGCGTATTGTAGGCACCGTTCTTGGAGATAGTGCGCAGAGCCTTGCAAGAAAGCTTCATGCGAATATAACCACCGCGGCCACCGTTAAGCTCGGGCACCCATACACGCTTCTCTTGAAGGTTGGGGTAAACGGTACGGTTGACAACTTTAGTGACGTGACGGCCGATACCGCCCTTCTTCTTGGCAAGACCGGAGCGATGGATGCGGCGGCCCTTGTGCGGCATAGCAAACGTGATATTGCAAATTCTGGACATAAGATTTTAGTGCGGTTAGTGTTTAGCGGAGCAACATTATACTCATTTTTCTCATCACGTCAAGCAAAACCTCTCATTTTTAGCGAAAAAACTTTCTGAGCCGGACTCAGCCGCGCTATAAAACCTAACAATCCCCCTGACAATAAAGACACACCGGCACCGCCGACAACCCGCAAAACGTTTCTTCGGGATACGGTATGGAGCAATAACGCAAAATCGCGCGCATACGCACATAGAGCTTGAACAAGATGTGGCCGATATGCTATCCTTAACACAGGCAAATACGATGAACACTCAAGAATTTAATAAAGAAATCGCGCATCACTCCGAATGGGTAAACGCTGTAAAGATGGAGATGTCCAGAGTGCTGGTAGGGCAACAAAAGCTTGTTAATCGCCTCATATTAAGTCTACTTTGTAAAGGGCACGTTCTATTGGAAGGCGTACCGGGCTTAGCCAAGACCCTCTCGGTAAAAGCGCTGGCGGGCACCATGCATGCCGCATTCTCACGCATACAATTTACGCCGGACCTTTTACCGGCAGACTTGCTGGGCACCATGATATACAACCCCGAGACCCGTCAATTTTCTGCAAAGAAGGGGCCGGTATTCTCCAACTTGATATTAGCAGACGAAATTAACCGCGCCCCGGCCAAGGTACAAAGTGCCTTGCTGGAGGCCATGCAAGAGCGCCAAGTCACCTTGGGAGAGACCAGTTATCCCCTGCCCTCACCATTCTTGGTACTGGCCACCCAAAACCCAATAGAACAAGAAGGCACCTACCAGCTGCCGGAGGCACAGTTGGACCGCTTCCTCTTCAAAATTATCGTCGATTACCCGGAGCGCGAAGAAGAGCTGCAGATACTGAGCATGATGAGCCGTACCGGGGCCACCCCGCAAACAACCCCGGTTGTAACGGTGCAAACGGTAGAGGCATCTCGCGCCCTGATGGACCGCATCTTTATTGACCCGGCCATAGAAGGCTACATCGTAGACTTAGTACGAGCCACACGCAACCCGGGCAAAGTAGACAGGCACCTGGAGGGCTTGGTACGCGCCGGAGCATCGCCTCGCGCCACCATCAGCATAGCCTTGGCAGCCAAGGCGTTGGCCTTCACACAGCAGCGCGCATACGTAACCCCGCAAGATGTGAAAGACTTGGCACACGATATTCTGCGCCATCGCATTTTGTTATCATACGAGGCAGAGGCGGCCAATGTTACCAGCGACAACATCATTACCGGCATTCTCGCCAAGGTGCCCGTACCGTAATCAAGTAGCTATCACATGCCCGCCATGGATGACAAAACGCAGAAAATCATGCAGAAGGTGCGCCGTATCGAATTGACGGCACGTCGACTGACCACAACCACCCTCGCCGGGCAATACCGCTCCAGTTTTCGAGGGCAAGGGTTAGAATTCGATGATTATCGCGAATACCAGGCGGGCGATGACCCTCGATTCATCGACTGGAAAGTAACGGCACGCACCGGCACACCCTATGTACGCAGATTCCACGAAGAACGCGAACAAGTCTTGCTACTGGCGGTAGATACCAGCGCCTCCATGCTCTATGGCAGCAGCTCAAGCGAATACACAAAGCTGGAATATGCCGCCCTGATCGCAGCTGTACTGGCCTACAGTGCAGCCCGCAACAGCGACAAGGTTGGTCTCTTGCTTTTTGGCTGCCACCCCCACTTTTACCTTCCCCCGGCCAAAGGTATGAAACAATTTTTGCGCATCATCAGAGAAATTATCTCTGCGCGCAACAGCGGGGCAGATGTGAGTATAGAAGAAGTCTCTGCCGAAATTCTACGCACCCAGCGCAAGCGCACCATGTGTTTTTTAATCAGCGATTTTATGATGCCGGCAGACAAGCAGTCCATAGGTAAACTCAATTTCAAGCACGAGCTTATCCCCCTGCGAATAGCTGATGCCATGGAGCTGGAACTGCCCGATGACGTAGGCAGCGTATGCATACAAGACCCTGAAACCGGCATGCCCTACAACATCCACATGAGCTCTCCGACCATACGCAAAGCATACACCAAAGCCATGGTCGCACACCGCGGAGAATGGGAAAGCGTCTTTACTCAACTGGGTATCGATATGAAAGATATCAATACCAACGCCGACTTTATACCGGCACTCAGAAACCTGTTTACCAGCCGAAGCAGTCACTTCGCCCATTGAGAAAAAAATGCCCCTTACAAACACGACAGACACCCTACCCCCATTAATGCCGACGGAGATATTAGAGAGTATCCCCGTGCTGGAGGAGGGATTACCCGCAGAGGCATTAGAACCCGCCGGCCTGTCCCCATGGCTGCTCTGGGGGGGGCTCCTCGGCACACTGCTTCTTGCAGCCGGGTTACTCTACTACATCATCCGCGCCAAACGCCGGCCAGCCCCAAAAACGACACCGGAAGAAACAGCCCTGAAAAAGCTCGATGAGCTCCGCACCGCGCAACCGGACACAAGAGCCTGCAGTTTGGCGCTTTCCCTGATTCTGCGTGAGTATCTTTGCGGCAAAACGCAAGACCCGGCATTATATGAAACGCATGAAGAGTTCAGTCAACGCCTGGATGCTCTGTCAACCATACCGAGAGATTGCCAATACAACGTACGCAAGATATTGGAGAAATTAGCAGAACTCAAGTACGCCGGCATACAAGCAAATGAAGCAGAACTCAATGCTACTCTCATAACCGAGACAGAAGAAACGATTCTGCAAATTCATGAAGCACAGCAACTCGAAGAAGCTGCAGCCAAAGAGCTGGCAAAAGTAAAAAAACTATCATGATACTTTTTCTCGCCAACAGCACTGCGCAAGCCGCGGCAGAAACCATACCGGCAGACCGAGAGTTTTTATTTGCCCAACCCGCATGGTTATGGGCCTTGGTATTATTGCCGGCACTGTTGTTGTTACGCCGCAGGCACGGCACCGCAACAGCCATACGCCACCCCGGCATACGGTTTATAGCCGATCAGCTCCCCACGCCCTCAGCCATGGCCGGATTTATCGGTCCGCTCACATCGGCACTGGCCATGGCGTTTATCATCTTGGCTCTCGCACAACCGCAGTGGAAAGAAATGCGGCACGAGCCCCTTGCGAGCGGCATCGACATCATGATAACCTGCGACGTATCCGGCTCCATGTACAACGAAGACATGCTCTCGGGTAACAAAAAGATAACACGCCTTGCCGCAGCCAAACAGGTTATCAACGACTTCATCAACAGTAGGCCAAACGACCGTATGGGGCTTGTAGCCTTCGCCGGCAAAACAAAACTGAGCAGCCCCCTGACCATGGATCACGATATCTTACGCTACAAGGTGCAGGGGTTTGAATCTACCGTTCACGATGAATACGGGCATATCGTAACACCCGGCACCGTCCTTACCCCGGGTACCGCCATTGGCTCCGCCATAGCGGCAGCGGCAGTGCGCTTGGACGACCGCAAAGAGACCAAGTCCAAAATCATCATTTTGGTAACAGACGGCGTCAATAGTGCCGGCGAAATTACCCCCATCGAAGCGGCCCGGTATGCAGCCGACTTGGGCATTCGCATTTACACCATTGCTATCGGCAACGACAACAGACTCTCCGATTACACCTACCAAGAGGATGGTATAGATGAAAAAACACTTCAAGAAATAGCCGAAATTACCGGCGGGCAATACTACCGTGCCTCCAGCGGGCAAAGTTTGGCAGAGGCCTTTGCCGTCATAGATCAACTTGAGAAAACAGATTCCGCCCCGCGTATATTCGAGGTGCGCACCTCGCTGTTCTACTGGCCGCTCAGTCTCGCCGGGTTATGTTTAGTGCTCGCCTTAGCATACAATCTTATTCTGCCGCGCCCCGCGCCGTAAAACCGGCATCATCCCTATTATGAGTTTTTTATATCCATATGTACTGATAGCCTTGGTGCTCCCCCTACTTCTGGGGGTGGGCACGTACTTACTGCATATTTACCGCAGAGGCAATTGGGAGAAATTAATATCGCCCGAGCACCGGCGAGAGCTGGTACGCACCACCTCACCCCTGCACTCGGTAGTACCGGTGGTAGCAGCACTATTGGCACTTGTTTGCTGCATCTTGGCAGCCGCGCGCCCATACAACGGCTATAAAAACGCCGAGGGGGCTCTCGCGGGGCGAAATATATTACTCGCCATAGATATATCTCGGTCTATGGAGACGCAAGACGTTACCCCCTCTCGACTGGAAGCGGCGCTCCATGCCGCCCGGGTGTTGATAGATGCCTTACCTACCGACAAAATAGGCCTCATCGTCTTTTCGGGCGATACAGAACTTGCCATCCCCCTCACCTACGACCATACCACCCTACAAGAATTCGTCAAACAAATCAACCGCAATTGGGAAACCTACGGCGGCTCCGACTTAGAAAAAGTGCTTAACATGGCACTGCAAACATTTGCCAAAACCGGTACCAACGGAGCCAATGCGTTAGTTCTCTTATCGGACGGCGAAGACACCATGAACTTTAACCCGAGTCTGCTGGAGGAAGCGAGAAAGCATAATCTGCTCATCATGTCGGTGGGAATCGGCACCACAGAAGGCGCCGCCATACCCGATCCCCGACAAGAAGGAGGCTTGTGGCGAGACCAAGAGGGCAACCACGTTATCAG
Source organism: Akkermansiaceae bacterium (assembly GCA_015062055.1). Taxonomy (GTDB): domain Bacteria; phylum Verrucomicrobiota; class Verrucomicrobiia; order Verrucomicrobiales; family Akkermansiaceae; genus Akkermansia. The sequence continues at coordinate 18,720 of SUVK01000038.1, read as the reverse complement.
CAAACTTCAACCCAATACCCTCAATATGCTCGCCAGAGAAACGGGTGGCGACTTCTTTATTCTGGACGGCCACACAGACTTGAGGGCATTTGCGCAAACATCTGCCGAAAAGCTCGACCGACATGAAGAAAAATGCGCCATCAACAAAGTGCCTAACGACGTCTTCGAATACTTTGCCATAGCTGCACTTGTTTTCGCCTTCACCGCCATATTAACGGCAACACGATGGCGACGCATGCCATCGCCTGCCGGCAAACATGTTCTCATCATCGGGGGGGCCTTACTCTTCGCTACCCAAACTCTGTATGCGGCTCCTTCGGCAGAGGCACTACATGCATACAAACAAGCCCTTGCTTACAAAGCAGAAGGAAAAACAGAAGAATGTGCCCAAGCTCTCTCTCGCGCCTTATTGGATGAAGACTCTACCATGCAAGCCACGGCTCTGCATGCCTTAGGTAATCTCTGCGCAGAACAAACGTTTGAAAAAATCCGCGACCTCTACCTTCCGGCAGAGGGAATTGAAGCCACCTCTCCCACGGCAGAACAATTGCAGGAAATTGTCTATCAACTCGAAAAAGATTGCGAATACTATAAGCAAGCCCTCATCATTCGTCCCGATTATGCACCGGCTGCCACCAATCTCGACCACATCTCTCAGTTAATCGAGAAACTGAAAAAAGAAATCGAAAGACTTAAATCCACCCCTCCTGAAGACCGGCAGAACGACAACCGGGAAGAGCGTCAGGAAGACAAACAGGATACCCCTCAAGACGACAAACAAGACGCCCCGCAGGACAACAATCAGCAGGACGACAAGCAAGACTCACCACAGAACGAGCAAGAACAAAACACCCCACAACAGGGAGAAGAGCCTCAACAACAAGAAAAAGCCCCCGAAAATCAACAAAAAAACAACTCGGAGCAAGAGCAGGATAACCAAGAAGACCAACAGCAACAATCCGACAAGCAGCAACCGTCATCGGATGAAAAGAAAGCTCAACAGAAGAAAAGACAAGCAAAAGATTTTTTGAATATGAAGCGAGATGAAGAAGCAGAAGAAGAAGCTCGCTACTCACGACGCGAATTCGATTTAAAAAATTCACGCATAACCCCCAACAAGGATTACTGATTGAAATAACCCTCATCTATAGCCATGAGAAGCCTCTTTACATTCATCATTTTTCTGGTAGTCGCCATCATTAACACAGCTCAAGCCAAACTCGAAGCCATATGGTCCTCGGACTTTGCGCTGCCCGGCGAAGATGTGGTCCTTATCGTACAACAAATAACCGAAAACAGCACCCCCACCCGCATCATACGAATCTCTAACTTGAAATTCAAGAATCCGGGCAAAGCCGGACTTGTTCGCAATTCTGATTTTCAGAATCACCGTTTCAAAGAAACAACATATGATGCGAACGATAAACCCAACGGCCGCGTAGAAGGTCAATTCTTCCATGTTGAGGTATCCGGCTCCGGGGTGATAGAATGCGAAGACTTAGAAGTAGCCCTTTCTAACGGACAAACAGAAATAGTCAAAGTACCACCGCTCCCGGTATATTCAACCGGAGACCTCGTAAAATTGAGCTTCAAAGAAGCAGATATCCCGGAGTTCACCTACTATGCCATGTGGAAGCATAACCAGCCCGAAAGGTGCTACGAGGGGCAAGCCATCCACGCCTCGCTCAAAATTCTTGTACCGCGTAACTTCGTCTCCAGCGATTTACCCACTACAAAATCCCAACACATAAGGGTCGGCACATTTCAATCCCAAGTTCATGGTAAAACAAATGATGTTCTGAAAAATATATGGCCTATGAGAAACAGAACTCTCAAGGTTAAATCAGATATATGGCAAGTGCTGGACTTAGAAGGAGACTTTATACTCGAAAGTGCCGATAAGCAAAACGACAACTCCTACAAAGCCGTTATGTCGCTTCCCTGCTCATTCTTAATAGACCGACAAAAATCGACAAAATCCGGCACCTTCACCCAAAAAGAGAAACGAAACATCAACCTGAAACTTCCTGTTATATCATTCAACACTCCTTTTCCGCTGCCACCGGATCCACCGGCAGACTTCTGCGGATTAACGGGTAAGTTTACCGTAAACACCACAACAACAGCCACAGAGTTGGCTATCAACGAACCCATAAACATTGAAATTACGGTAAAAGGGACGGGAGTATTAGAACTGATGCCCAGCCCCACCCTGAGAGATGCCCAAAACTGGAAAATTGAATCATCCTCCAAACAAATCATCAAATCTGTTGCGGACGAAACCACGGCCGTAGTCTTCACGGTGACCATGTATCCCATTGCCGAAGTAGGAGGAATACCGGCTTTTTCACTGAGTTATTTTGATGCAGAATCGGGCGGCTATGAAACTGCTGTCTCTCAACCCATAGGGTTATCATGGAGAGAAACGGAAACCACGGGCTCCGGGCAAGTGATTGCCCCCAATGCACCACCACCGGCAGGTACGGTTCCTGCAGAAGAACTAACAGACATTTACCATTTTATGCCCGATGCAACAGAGGGTGGCAACGGTGCAGGCATTACCCTACCGCGTGGTGTGTGGTACCTGCTTTACCTACCCGGTCTGGGTATCATTTTGTGGCTGATGGGCAAATCTGCCTACCGAGTTTTGAAAATAAAAACCCGCAATCGCCACAAAAACAAAGAACTTAATCGCTTGGCGGCAGAAGAAGATGCCTCGAGCTTCCTCAAAGGCATAGGTACCTTCATCGAAAGCAACATAGCCACAGCCACGGACAACGCAGCGCTGAAAGCCATTCTGAATAAGCGAGACACCGAGGTATTCCGCCCCGATGCAGCCCCCCGCCTCACCAAAGAAGAACGAACCGCCATGCTCAAAACCGTGCGCAAAGCACTCACCGGCATCATAACAGCCTTGGTCATGCTCTGCACCTTCGCACAAGTATGCCCGGCAGAAGACCAAGCCATGAAGTATTATAACCGGGGGCAATACAGCAAGGCATTAAAACTATTGGAGCAAGAGCAACAGACCGGTAGCGACACACGAGACCGCGGCGAGCTGCTCTACAATATCGGCAACTGTAAATACCGTCTGAACAAACCCGGCGAAGCTGCCTTGTATTACGCACGCGCTCTGCAAGAAACCCCCGATTTGGCAGAAGCAAAAGCAAACTTGGACTTCATACAACGCAAAGAAGGTGCCATCTTACCCCAATTGAGAGGAGCCGACAAGGTGTTCACCTACCTGAGCTACCCGCAATTGTGGGTAAGCACCATCGTGTGTACCGCCATCTTATTACTCTGCATAGCCCTCAAACTATTACTCAAGGGCAAACTGAAACACACATTAAACACCACGCTGAGCATCAGTCTTTTGCTGAGCATACTATGCTTTGCGGACCACGTCTATTACAGCACGCGCACCATTCCCGACCTCACTGCCACCCCGCCTCAAGATATGGCGTATGTTACCACAACAACCACCGCACGTACCGCCGCCATCGACACAGCCGAAAAAGTCATAGACTTACCGGCATCCACCCCGGTACGCATCTTGGTAACTCGCGGCAACCAACGTTATGTTGAAACCTTTACGGGAATTCGCGGATGGGTAGCAACAGATACCGTCAGCGCATTGGAGCCCGGTCAAGATAACAAACAATCGATTATCATACGCTTCAAATGAAAAAAGCGCTCTATTATACAGGCTTGGGGCTGAGCATTTCGGTACTGAGTATAGGGCTGCTATGGAGCCTGGGGCTCTGGTACTATCAACCTATCAGCCTGGTTCCTGCAATCCTTCTCCTCGCCGCGTGGGGAGCGTGGTATTTTAAGCAAAAAAAATATCCCGGGCACATACTGCTTTGGTTATGGGGGCTACTTTTGCTCAATATCATCACATGCAAATTGATACCCGGCCCACAACCGGAGCAATGGCAAACCCCATGGGCCCGCAATCCCGAGTTTTATTTCAGCGATGATGGCCACTTACTCACCATCAGCAACATTCGAGATTTCGAATACCGCAGTGAAACGGATTATACCCCGCGCTACCGCACAGAAACCTACGACCTGCGCACCATTACAGGGGCAGACTTTGCCGCCTGCCATTGGGACGGCATGGAGACCGTATGCCATACGATGATGAGCTTCAACTTTGCAGATGGCCGCCACTTGGTTGTATCTGCCGAAACACGCCTCCCCGTGGGTGAGGAGCAAAGTGCCATCGGTGGCCTCTATAAGCGCTATGGGCTACTCTACCTCTTCGGTACCGAGGAAGACATCTACGGGCTACGCACCAACTATCGTCACGAAGACCTCATGCTCATGCCGCTGAAAGCCACCCCGGAGAAAGCGAGAGAAATGCTGCTCAACTTCGTAGCCCTGCAACAAGAAGCTGCTGCCCACCATACAGCCTACAACACCGTTGCCGACAACTGCTCCACGGGTGTTATCAAAACCTTCCGCAGCGTAGCCCCCAATATGCCATGGTATTACAATTTTTTACCCGTGCACAACGGCGATATCGCCCGCGTATTGTTTGAACATGGTGCAGTACAAACCCGCCCCGGCGAAAGCTTCGACGCCTTCCGCAAACGCTGCTACCTGGGCTACGACCCGGCCCCTAATACCGCGCCGGGGTATTCTGAGGCCATCCGCACCAAAATCAATACAAAATAATCTGCTATAATCAAGATGAAAAAAGAGTGCCGGGCCCACAGAGCCCCCGCACTCTTCTTTTAGGCTATATGCCCCGCACCTCAAAGTCTGGACAAAGCCGACAAAATAGCCGCCGGGTAAAGGATATGCTCTTGCACCTGAATACGGGCATGTAGAGTTTGCGGGGTGTCATCGGGCAATACCGGCACATATGCCTGCATAAGAATTTCACCGGTGTCCATACCGGCATCCACATAATGCACCGTGCAACCGGCTTGTTTAGCCCCGGCCTCGAGTGCCTGCTTCCACGCCTCTACCCCGGGGAACGCAGGTAACAATGCCGGGTGAATGTTCAGAATACGGTTGGGGAAAGCTGCCAGCAAAGGCTCTTTCACCAAACGCATAAACCCTGCCAGGCAAATCATATCTACCCCCAGAGCCTGCAACTTCTCTGCCACAGCCTGTTGTACCTCTAAGGGGAACTTATTCTTATAGCCACCGCAGTCCATTACCTCGGCAGGCACACCGTGTTGGCGAGCGCGCTCCAAAATGTAAGCGTCGGGGTTGTCAGAGAGCACAATGACCACCTCGGCATTGAGGCGCCCCTCTTTAATGGCATTGAAAATGGATTGGCAATTACTGCCGGAACCGGAACCAAGTACTGCAAGTCGTATCATAACACGTGCACCTTACCCTACCCCGGTGCAGATTGCAAGTCTATTCGTTTACGTAGAACAAAAAAAACGTCCTTGCCAACATCTCGTTGCAAGGACTTGAAAAGGGATACGGGGGATAGGACTCGAACCTACGACCTCCACCATGTCAAGGTGTTGCTCTACCAACTGAGCTACCTCCGCATGGGAGCAATGGGCAGGGATGGATTCGAACCATCGAAATCGTACGATAGCAGATTTACAGTCTGCCCCCTTTGACCGCTCGGGAACCTACCCATTTTATTTTGCAGACCACCGTAGTGGTGTGCGGGGGAATTCTACACAATTTTCCTGATCATTGCAAGCCTTTTTTTGCATTTTTTTAATTTTTTTGCAAATCGTGTTGATTTTTATGGCGGAAAGCATAGAGCAAGAACGCCACACCGGCAGCAAAGATACCGAAAGAAAGCCATTGGCCCTTAGTAACACCGTACCACACGGCATCATCGGGCTGCTTAAAGCACTCACAGACGACGCGGGCGATGGCATACAAGACGCCAAAGAGGCCGGCAAACAACCCGGCGGGGGCGTTTTTCCACCGCAAACGAACAATAATCAACACGGCAAACAGCAGCAAGCCCTCACCCAAAGCCTCAAAAAGTTGAGAAGGATAGCGAGGAGTCAGCATCTGCTCAGCCACGCGAGCTTGGGCCTCTGCCGGCAACTGAGCAAACCACTCATTAAAGGCATACCCACCCTCTTGAGGAAACATCACGGCAAGGGCATTATCTCTCGCGCACTCCTTGCCCCACAACTCACCGTTAATAAAGTTAGCAATGCGCCCAAAGCAAAGCCCAATGGGTGCAGCAATGGCCAAGCCATCCAAAACGCGGGGAAATGACAATTTATTGCGGCTTGCATAAAACCAAGCCATCAAGATAACACCGATGATACCGCCATGAGAGGCCATGCCCCCCTCCCACACACGGAATACCCAGAAGGGGTCATCAAAAAAGCCGCTGATGCCGTGTTGGGGCAACCAATAAAAAAAGAACTCCCCCAAGCGTCCGCCACAAACCACACCGACAAGGCATACCTGCATGGCGATAAAGTCCGACAACTTCTCGGGCTCGATGCAATACAATTTCTTTTTGGAAAGATGCAACAGCAACAGATACCCTAACACGAAACCGGCCAAATAGGCCAGACCATACCAACGGACGGCAATGGCGGTACCGGGTATCTCTACCAAAATCGGGTCGAGATTGTGAATATATACAGACAAAACTTCATTCATGACAAAGGCGCTTATATCACAACAGCCACTCTGAAACAAGACGAAACAAGCCCATATGGCAAAATTCTGTGAACGAATCGAGCGCATAACACAAAAAAAAGCGATTGAATGAAAGTTTATTCTCGCCAAGTCGAGGCATATTGTGTATAAATATAGCACACATCTGAATTTTTCACCATGAAACGAGCTCTTTTTTCCATAATTGCAGCAGCCGTGTGCGGCACGATGACCGCCTCCGCCGTAGATGCTTCCGCCGTTAAAGTAACACTTATGGCCAAGGGAAGTGCCACTAAGATTGAAAAACTTGCCCCGCCCCAGGGCATGAGCTTCGGCTCTGCCAGCATGTCTGCCCAGCCCATCGTCAGCTGGCAAGTGGTGAATATTCCCGTTAAGGTAGAAGGCAAGGCCAAAGGCGACAAGAGTGCCCAATTTGCCTCCTCGATTACCTTCACCGCTCACCTTCTCATCGAAAGTGACAACAACGATGGCAAACCCGTTTTACTCTCTAAGGAGATTACCTATGTAGACATCCCCCTGAGCGGTGGTGGCGAAGCCGCTAAAAACGAGATTAATATCGGCGTCTTTATCCCCCCCAGCAGCGCCGTACGCATTAACGAAAAAGGCAAGGGCGACCTCAAAGGCAAACTCTTGGGCGTGGCTGTAGAGGCAGAATTCAACGGCAAACCCTGCATGAAGACCGGCGAGCCCCGTTTCGTCGTGTTCGACAATAACACAAAAAAGAAACTCTCCGATGAATGGTGGACCAAGAGCATGGGAGACGCCGGGGCCGTACTGTGCAACATCAATGAGACCCCCTATGCCGCATGGGCCGGCAATGCTTACCCGCAGATAGCCACGGTTCCCACCTCGGCATCCGAGACCTCCCCCGTACCCGCCTACCCCACCACACCTTCTTCTGATACGGCCGACACCGGCACCGATACCACAGCAACAGACACAACAGCAACCGACACCGAGGCAACAGAAGAAGACAGCGGCAGCCGCAAAGGCAAGAAAAACAAGAAAAAAGACAAACGCAGCCGCCGTTAAGCCCCCCCCCCTTTCTTACTATCCCATTACAACTCACTCACATATAATATATGGCTGAATTTAAGACAACAGTAGCCCTTGAGATAGGCGCGCAGAGCGTCACCATGGGCGTATTCACCCCCGCAGGCAAGGGCTATGCGCTCTCTCGCTATGCGCGCAGGGACATCCTGCTCGACCCGGTAGAGGAAGGCATGCGCATGGACTACGTGAGCCATGCCATTGGTGAAATGGTAACCGAACTGAAGGTCAAGGGAAGCGATGTACGCAATGTTGTTTCCGGACAACAAGTATTCATGCGTTTCATCAAACTGCCGATGCTTGATATCGATGATATCTCTGAGCACGTTGGTTACGAAGCCCAGCAACACATTCCCTTCCCGTTAGATGACATCGTCTACTCCTACCAACTTCTGCCGGAGAGAGAACCCGGTGAGCAAGAGGTACTACTGGTAGCCATCAAAAAAGACGTACTCGATAACCTCAATACACAAGTAGAGGACAACGGGCTCAAGACCCGCGCCGTCGACTGCTCCATCACCTCCCTCTACAACGCCTACCGTATCAGTTACCCGGAGGACGAAGGCGAATCTGTTGTCATTCTCGACATCGGCGCAAAAACCACCGATATTCTCTTCTCCGAAAGCGGTCGCTTCTTCACTCGCTCCGTCACGGCAGCAGGCTCATTCATCACCAACAACATCGCCCGCGAGTTCAACCTCAGCTTCAAAGAGGCAGAACAACTTAAAATCGAATCGGGCATGGTATCCCTGGGCAACGGCTTTACCGACAATATGTCCGAGCAAGAAGCGGCATTGGCCACCACCATCCGCACAGCCATGAGCCGTCTGAGCTCCGAAGTGCAGCGTACCATCAACCACTACCGAGCCCAATACAAGGGCACTGCCCCCACCAAGGCCTACATATGTGGCGGCGGTGCACGACTGCCCTACGCCGTGGAGTTCTTGCAAGCAGCCCTCAATATACCGGTCGAGTACCTCAACCCGCTCAACGCATTCAGCATTGGTGCCAAGGTAGACGAGGAGGCCCTGGGGATGGATGCCCTCTGCTTAGGTCCTGTAGCCGGTGCAGCCGTAACGGGTGCCAAAGTCGGCGAGTTCTACATCGACTTGGTACCCACCAGCGTGGGTAAAGACCGAGCAGAGCTGCAAATGCTGCCTAAGATAGCCATAGGTGGTCTTGTTGCCTTGGCCGGTGCCGGTGCATTCTGCTTCATGGCTAACAGTTCTGCTAATGAAGCGCAAGAAACCCTCAACATCTACAAAGAGCAACTTACCCCCATCGAAAACAACACGGCCAAGGTAGAAGCTGCCAATGAGAAATTCGAAGCAACCAAAGCCGAGCTGCAAGACCTTATAGCCCTGCACAGCCACCGCGTAGAATACACCGATATCGTGCGCGAACTGGCCAAGACTGCTACCTCCTACCAATTCTGGTTCACGCAGATGGAGCCCGTATACAGTGAAGAAATGGCCTTAACTCAAGAGTCCACATCGGGCGGCGAGTCTTTCCACAAGCGCATTATGACCACCGGCGGGGCCGATGGGTCTTCCGCCTTACTGAAGACAGACTATATAAGCCCCAATGCGATATACGTAAGAGGCTACGCCACCAACGACCAGCTTGTTCGCAACATGTACAAAGCGCTCGCCAAGAGCAGATTCTTCCTCATCAATGATGGGGACGAGAACAAGAACGTACAGAAATTGACTGATGATAAGAATATCGGCAAGGGGTATATCGTACCCTTCCACATGATTCTTCCGCTCAACTCAGAACCGAATGGGGAATCTGAAATGGGAACATCTGCCGACTCTTACCTCAATGTCCCCGAATACCGCTCCAACGAGTAATGTGAACCCTTAATACAAATTTACCAACAAACATGAATCTCTTCGAAAACAAACGCGCCGCAGCACTCACCGGAGTATTCACATTGGCCTTTGCCGGCTTAATGGCATATGGCTTCAGCGTAAGCTCTACCGCCGGCGATCTCATCAAAGAGGGAGAGGAGGCCAGAAAAGCCCTGAAAAGCAAAACTGAGGCAACGCTTCCCCCGGACAAAGCTACCGTAGCTGCCCTTAACTCTGCCACCAAAAGCTTGGCAGAACAAGTAACCGCACTGAAAAAAGAATTGGTCCCCTACGTCAAAACTTGCAAAAAGCTCACAGTAGACAGCACCAAAAACAAAGAAGTATTCGGGCCGAAACACCTTGAGTCAGCACGCTCGTGGCTCGATAAAAAATCAAACGGTTGTACTCGTCCCGGTGGCGACGGTTTCACATTCGGGCTCGACAGAAACTTCAACGAGCGCCAAGACGCAGCAAATGAGTACACGACTCCGTTCTTACTCTTCCAGCTCAATGCAGCACGCACCTTGGCAGGCTATATTGCAGACTCCGGTGCAGTATCCATAGACCGCATGTATTGCGAACCGGTGCCTACAGAGGAAGATGGCGCACGCACAGCCCTGCACATCGAGATAGGCTTTACCGCCAAGCGAGGTGCAATCCCCCCGGACGCGAAAGAATTCAACACCCCGTTTACCAAGGTACTTAACGCCATACAAGAAGGCAACGGCGTCATCGTTTCTCGAGAAGGCAAGATAGATGAAGGCAACGACAAAGCACCTGTTAAGTACTTCTTCGTTATCAAAGGCATCACCGCAGTAGCCAACGGCAACTACGAAGATAAAGACGAAAAGTACGAGGCACCCGCACAGGTGGCAGGTTCGGAGTCTACCGAAATTACCGAAACCATTGCCAAGCTCGTCGTGGGCAATCCCGAAGACACGGTAAGATACAACCTTGTTGTCGAAGCCGTTTATTTCTCTCCATCAGAAAACTAATTTAACGCACACATTATGGCTGAACAAACAGATTTAGGTAAAGGGGTTCTCGTCTCCGGCATCGTTGCAGGCGTCATAGCCATTGCAGCCGGTATTTTCTTTGTACCCTCTGCGCCCGATGAGAAGAAGGCATACGCTATCTCCAACGCCACACCGGACTACCTCAAAAAGAATGCGAACGAAGGCAAAAAGCTTGTTACCGAGCTCGATGCCGCCAAGCACACAGTGAAGGACTCCCTGCCCCCTGCCTCCAAACAAAACCGAGTATCCCCACTCTTCCTTGCCCCGAGCTTATGGCAGGTTGCCATAGAAAAAAATGGTGGCAAAGAGCTTGTCGTCATGGATATTCTTGACCCCAAGGCAGAGCAGGTACACAGTGGCATTGATAATGCATGGTTCTTGCAATACGGCTTAACGGATGCCTTGTGCGTTTCTAACGGTCCGGCGCTCGACCCCGATGGCGATGGTTTCTCTAACGCAGAAGAGCACAAATTGGGCACAGACCCCTCCAAGAAAGAAAGCGCCCCGGCCCTGCACGGCACGGATTACATCAAACTGTCTACCGTAGGTAAACGCACCACCAAAACCACGATTTACCTGCAGGACATGAATGCTGATTACAACTATATCACCCAAACCGGCAATCTTGATTCAGTAACTCTTAAGGTACTCGATTCCTCCGGCAAAGAAATCAAAGAACTCACCAAAGCAACTCTCAAGCCCGGCGATACATTCGGTATTACCACCAAAGAGCCCAACCGTTTCAGACTCGAGAAAATCACCAGCGGCGATAAAGACGGGCATATCATCGTTGTTGACACCATCGCCCCGCAAGACGGCGAACAAGACGGTTTTGAAATAAAACCCGGTAAAAACAACCTCAAAGAAATTGTTGACACGTGGGTAACCTTGAGACCTACCGCCGGGGCAAAAATGCCGGCATCTAATGATGCGGACGCCTTAAAAGCAGCCGAAATCAAGGTGCTTGTAGGGGCCTCTTTCGCCCTCCCGGGCGAAGAATCCACCAAATGTGTTTTGAAAGCATACAACTCCAAAGGAACCGATAAATTCGAAGAAGGCAGCTCACAAATCTTGATTGAAGGGAGCAAATTCGAAGTTACGGCACCAAAAGCAAAATAAAACCCCAAAAACTACAAAAAAAACAGACAAAAATTAAAATAAAAACGGCTTTTTGTAATTGTTTTCTTTACAAAGGAACAGTTTTCTGTCATAAATAGAGCATTACCATGAACCACGCACCTCTCATCAACTCAAAAACCGTCGCAGCTCTTGCAGCTTTGGCTTTCACCTGCCCCATCACGCAGGCTGAAACCGCCGGCTACATCAGCACGTCTACGGCCGCCGGAACGAGCGAGGTTGGCCCGACTGCAGTCTATGCAGGCCAGTCTTCTCAGAACAGCTTGATTGCCCAGGAAACCGCACGCCGCAAGGCAGAAGAGAACAAGGCTCGACTTCTTCTGCAAGAAGGGCGCACAGCCTACAGCGAAGGCAGATACACCGTAGCCCTTGAAAAGTACAAAGAGGCATGGAAGACCCTGCCCCAGGGCCCTGCCACCAACTGCCTGCGCGAGCACCTCGTCAAGGTAATCGGCGATGCATCTATCGCTGTAGCCATCGAATACTCCAAGGTAGGTCGCTATGACGAAGCAGAACAGCTCCTCTTGGATGTCCTCAAGCGCGAGCCCAACAACAAGCGTGCACGCAAAGAACTTGCCGCCCTGCGTGACCCCGTCCGCAACAACCCTGCCCTTACCCCCGCACACGTCAAGGACGTAGAAGAGGTACAGCGTCTTCTGGAGCTCGGCTGGGGCTACTACGACCTCGGCAAGTACGATGAAGCCATCAAGACCTTTGCTCAGGTACTTAAGATTGACCCGTACAACAGCGCCGCCCGCCGTGGTCAAGAAGCTGTTCACAAGCGCCGCATGAACTACTACAAGGATGCCCGCAACTCCATCCGCGCCGAGCTCCTTGCCAAAGTAGATGAAACTTGGGTAATCTCTAACAACGAAGACCTGCCCGACATTGAGCTTTCCGGTGGTGAGGTACCCGTGGTACACTCCGAGCGCCAGATTCAGAATGCCCAGAATCTGAGCAAGATGCAGATTAGCAACGTCAACTTCGAGGACACCTCGATTGAAGACGCTCTTGACTTCCTGCGTGGCGAAGCCCGCAAGAACGGCATCCAGATCAACTTCCGTTTTGAACGCCCCGTAGCAGCTCCGGTTGCTACCACCTCCTCTTCCGACGAAGAAGATGAGGAAGAGTATGACGAGGAGGAAGATACCGAAGAGGAGGAGGAAGAAGTAACCGTATCTGCCCCTGCACCGGCAGCCATGCCGATAGTAGCACGCCTCAACGTATCGGGCGTGACGGGCCAGGAACTTCTGCAAATGATTTGCGACCAGTCCGGTTGCCAGTACCGAGTAGAAGACACCGGTATTGTAGTATACCAGACAGGTGCCGGCATTGAGCGTATGTTCAAGCGTCGCTGGAAGGTAGCTCGCGACTTCTTCGTAACGAGTGGTGGCGAAGAGTCTGATGACGAAGAAGATGCTTGGGATGAAGGCGGTGGCAGCAAGGTTGTACGCATCGATGCCGTAGCAGCTTTGCGTGCAGCAGGTGCCTCCTTCCCCAAGGGCTCCAGCGCACAATACTCCACCCGCACCGGCATGCTTACCGTTGAGAACACGGCAGACAACCTCGACTTCGTGGAAGAAGTCATCAACGACTATCGTCGCAAGTTGCCGCAGATGATCAAGGTGAGCGCACGCTTCGTTGAGGTATCTCAGACCAACGAGGAAGAGCTCAGCTTTGACTGGGTAGTCAACCCGTTCTCCGTATCCAACAACGGCTCCACCTACTTGGGTGGTGTAAACGGCCAGAGCTCCAACCCGCTTCGCACCTACAATGACTTCGTAAGCTCCGGTGGCTCAGCATTCGCTAATAACTACCAAGGTAGTTCCTCTTGGCCGATTTCCACACCTCCCGGCAGCGTAACGGATTCTTTCACCCCCACCAACAACGGTTTGGTGACCGGTGGTCTGCGCTCCGGCTCCGGTGCTATCAGTGGCAGCTCCATGGACGCCCTCGTAGCAGCAGGCTCTGCCGCCAGCAACACCGCTAAGACCGTAGCTCCCGGCATTCTTTCCCTCTCCGGCATCTACGACTCCGGCTCCTTCCAGATGATCATGCGTGGTCTCTCCCAGAAGAAGGGTGTTGACATCATGTCTGCCCCCAGCTTGGTAGCCCGCCCCGGTGAATTGGAGTACACCCCCGATCCCGATCCGCTGGCCAGCGACCAGAACGGCGACAATGGTTGCGCCAAGATTGAGGTGATTCGTCGCTTTATCTATCCGTCCGCGTACGATCCGCCAGAGACCGGTTCCTCCGGTGGTAACAACTGGAACAACAACAACAACGGTAACAACAACTGGGGCAACAACTCCTCCCCCATTGCCACGCCGTCCAACCCGTCCGAATGGGCAGTGGAAGAAGTGGGTATCGTGATGCGATTTAAGGTTGACGAAGAAGATGGCAACGACATCATCAAGTTCAACCACTTCGAGATCCGCGTAGTCAACTTCGAAGGTTTCGTGAACTACGGTTCACCCATTACCTCCGCCGTAACGACCGAGACGCAGATTGAGCACATCACTCTTACAGAGAACCGTATCGACATGCCCATCTTCAGCCGTCGCTACATCAACTCCAACCCCTGCATTTATGATGGTCACACCATCGCCATCGGTGGTATGATTGAGGATAACGTGCAGAAGGTAGAAGACAAGGTGCCCGTATTCGGCGACCTGCCGCTCGTTGGCCGCTTCTTCCGCAGCAATGCCGAATCTCACGTTCGCAAGAACCTGATGATCTTCGTAACGGCTGAGAAGATTGACCCGACCGGTAAGCCGACCCGCCTCCGCGACTTGGGTACGAGCGATGCTCCGACCGCAGGCTCCACAACGCCGAGCCTCTTCCCCGATGACGGTCTGGCTAATCCCTGATACCACACAGGTTCATAGGTAATCTTACAACCGCCTCCGATTTAAGCATCGGAGGCGGCTTTTTTCTATTTTTTTGCAAAAAACAGAAAAAAAATAAAAATTTATACTTGCCAAAGGAGAAAAAACGTGATATATTCTCCCTGCGCTGACAGCAACCAACGCGACAAAGTGTCTGGATCGTCTAGTCGGCCTAGGACACCCGCCTTTCACGCGGGCAACACGGGTTCGAATCCCGTTCCAGATGCTAAAAAGGCTCCATCGATATGATGGGGCCTTTTTTACTGAGAAGAGAGGCATGGAAACAACAAAGCACAGCAAATGGATAGACAGGCATGAGCTCAAGAGACTGCTCGCCCTGATGTTCCCCCTCTACGTAGCAAACTTGCTACACATGGGCATGGGAGTAACCGACACCTTAGTAGCCGGGTGGAAAGGGGATGAAGAGCTGGCAGCCGTCGCCATGGGTTTTTCCATAGCAGGCACAGTCACCATATCAGTAGGGGCAGTGCTGACGATATTGAGCGCCATGATCTCGCGCTTACGGGGCGCCGGAGCCGACAGCAAGGCGGGGCTATTTCTCAACAACGGCAAAGTGTTGGCCATATGCCTGACCCTGTTTGAGGCATTAGTTATCTACGCCGCCTCGTACGTTTTTTGGGCAACGACCGACAACGCCGATTTGGCTCAACAGGCGCAATACTACACATGGTTTGCCATGCTGGGCATACCGGCCAACCTGCTGATGCGAGTTATCATGGCCAACTTTGAGGGATACGGGCAAACACGCCCCGCCATGATTGTATCCTTCTTCGGCTTATTATTGAACATACCACTTAACTACGCCTTGGTATTCGGGGTTGGCCCCTTCCCCGAGTTAGGGGGGGCGGGCTGCGGGTTGGCCACAGCAATCATTATGTGGCTCATGACCCTCATGATGCTGGCACTCATGTTGGGCAGCAAGCAGCACCGCGCACGCGCAAAACAAATGTTGGCCATACGCCGGCCGGAGTGGGCACTGGTACGCCACATCCTTAAGTTAGGCATACCCGTGGGTGTTGCCTCCCTGTGCGAAATGAGCTTCTTCAGCTTAGTCACGCTCGTCATAGCCCCATTAGGAGAAACCGCAGTCAGTTCTCAGCAGGTTGCCATCAATGTCAGCGGCATCATCTTCATGCTGCCGCTCAGTTTGGGCATTGCTGCCTCCATTCGCGCAGCCTACCATGTCGGCGGACAACGTAAAGAAGCATTCAACGCCATGGTGCGCACCCTCTTTACCATTACTTACGCTCTTGTCATGCTGCTCATGGTATGCACCATACTCTTCCGCGAAAACATCGTCGGCCTTTACACCGACTCTGCGGACATTGTACGCACGGCCTCAACCCTGCTGATATACTGTGCCATTTACCAGATAGCAGATGCCACCCAAGCACTGATGGGCGGCTTATTGAGAGGATGCCACGACACCGCCATCATCACCTGGAGCAATCTCACCAGTTACTGGTTACTGGGGTTCCCCCTTTCTTGCATTCTCATCCGCACCGATTGGATTGTACCGGCCATGGGCCCGGCCGGTGCGTGGGTAAGTTTTATTATTGCACTTACTATTGCCGCCGTCATATTGACAAGCCGATTCTTCTATACGAGAAAAATAACATTCAAGCCATCACCATGAGCAAAATATCCCCCATCACAGCAGCGCTTCTAAAAAAAAGAGAACAAGAAAAGCGTCAAGAGTTAGCCGACTTACACGCGGCTTTAGGAGAAAACGAATACTTTCTCTTCTCTGATTCTACTCCGGTAGAAAAACGCCCCTACCACCGAGACGAACTGCACCGCATGTTAGAAACCGGAGAAATCACGATGTTCGACAATGTATTGGGCAAAGAACATAAGGAGCCCACCCTCATCTGCTTCGTCACCTACCCGGACTCAATGAAAAAACAGGCTAAAAAGGCGAGACGACTGATAGAAGACCTAGAACCTGTCAGTAACACCTCAGACGCAATTGCCGCAGGTACCTGCGGTTGTCTCGGACTTCCTATAAGCGGTTTGTTTTTGTGGTTTGGTCGAGGAAAAACAAAAGGCGAGCAACGAAGCAGAGAAATAGGCACTATCATCATCGGCGCCATTATTATCATTTTCCTTTTCGTTATGGCTCAGATTAAATACGAAATATTCTTCAAATGGTAATCTCCTGCGTGCTTCTGTAAAAAAAATGGAAAAAAAGCACAAAAAATTGAGATTATGCTTGACGGAGGCACATTAAACGTGTAGACTCTGTGACCCCTCACCACAGGTGTAGTGTAGGGACTTATCAACACAAACAAAACACACACACGATGAAGACCCACGTGAAGAAAGGCGACAACGTACTCGTTATCGCCGGCAAGAACAAGGGCAAGCGTGGTGTCGTTATGTCTGTTGATGCCAAAAAGCAAACGGTCATCGTAGAGGGCGTTCGCACCCTCAAGAAGGCCACCAAGCCCACCGAGGATAACCCCGAGGGCGGCATCATCAACATCGACGGCCCCATCCACATCTCAAATGTGAAGAAAGAGAGCTGATGCCGAAAGGCTGAAACTCCGCGCTTAAGCCATCAACATAAACAACTAACAACAGAGCTGACCCGCTAATAATTATGAGCACACCTACAATGCTTACATACTATAAGGAGAAGGTCGTACCGGCCCTCCAGGCGAAGCACCAGTACAGCAATGTTCACCAGATTCCCCGTCTGGAGAAGATTGTTGTTACCACTTGCATGGGCAAACACCCCGACCGCAAACAGGCAGTTGAGGACGCCGTTGCTGAAATCGCCAAAATCACCGGCCAGAAGCCGGCTGTAACCTACGCCCGCAAGAGCGTTGCTAACTTCAAACTCCGCGAGGGTGAAGTACTCGGCGCACGTGTAACACTGCGCTCCACCCGCATGTGGGAGTTCCTTGATCGCTTCATCAACATTACCGCCCCCAACATCCGCGACTTCCGTGGCCTGCCCACCAAGTCCTTTGACGGCCGCGGTAACTACGCCATCGGTATCCCCGATCAGTCCATCTTCCCCGAAATTGAGCTGGACCAGATCAAGCGTAATATCGGCTTCGACATCATCTTCGTGACCTCTGCCACGACGAATGACGAAGGTCGTGACCTGCTTGCCGAGCTGGGTATCCCCTTCCGCAAGCCCAACAAGAAGACAGAAGAAAACGCCTAACTAATTTACGACCATGGCAGTATTAAGTGATCCTATCGCAGATTTTCTTACCCGCCTGAAGAACTCCGGCTACGCCCGTAACGAGGTCTTCACCGTGCCCTTCTCCGGCATCAAGGCTGAGATTGCCCGCATCCTCCAAGAGGAAGGCTACATCTGGTCTTTCGAGGTAGTAGGTGAAGGTAAGGACAAAGCCATCAAGGTGAAGAACAAGTTCACCGCCAATGGCAAGACCATCATAACGGACGTCAAGCGCTGCTCCAAGCCGGGCCGTCGCCAGTACGTACACTCCGCCGACATCCCCACCGTCATGAACGGCTTGGGCATCTCCATCGTTTCTACCTCTCATGGTATGATGACCGGTGCCAAAGCCCGCAAGCAACAGATCGGTGGCGAGCTTATCGCACTCGTATGGTAAGTATTAACCCCTAACCATTTAAGAACAATATGTCACGAGTAGGTAAGAAAGTTATCACCATCCCCGCCGGAGTCACCGTCACCATCAATGGTGCCGACGTAACCGTGAAGGGCGCTAAAGGCGAACTGAGCTGGACACTCCCCACCGGCATTACCGCCGCTGTAGAGGGCACCGAGCTCACCGTAAGCCGTGCCGATGAAACCCGCGCACTGCGTGCCTTGCACGGCACCAACCGCTCCCTCCTCAACAACATGGTTGAGGGCGTAAGCAAGGGCTTCGTCAAAGAGTTGGAAATCGTAGGTGTAGGTCTCAAGGCCGCCGTTAAGGGCAATGTCCTCGACCTCGCACTCGGTAAGTCTCACCCCATCCTCCACCCCATTCCTGCCGGTATCACCGTTACCGTAACGGACAACACGAAGCTGAAGGTTGAGGGTATCAACAAGCAAGTTGTCGGTCAGTTCGCGGCTGAGGTGCGCGGCTACTATCCGCCGGAGCCCTACAAGGGCAAGGGTATTCACTATGTTGGTGAGTACATCCG
>SUVK01000037.1 GCA_015062055.1 Akkermansiaceae bacterium | reverse complement strand
CCAACATCATCGCCAAGTCCATGGGTTCCTCCAACGCTGCCAACGTAGTGAAGGCTACCATGCAGGCCATGCTTTCCATGCGCACTGCAGACCAGATCCTCTCTGCCCGCGGCAAGAAGAAGAAGGACTCCGCCATCTGAGATTAACATTCAACCTTTGAATATATCATCATGTTGACACTTCAAACACTTCAACCCAATCCCGGCGCCAAGCATCGCAAGAAGCGCCTCGGTTGCGGCGAGAGCTCCGGCCTGGGCAAGACCTGCGGCAAGGGCAACAAGGGTCAGAAAGCCCGCTCCGGCGGCTCCATTCGTCCCGGTTTCGAAGGTGGCCAGATGCCCCTTCACCGTCGTCTGCCGAAGAAGGGCTTCAACAACGCCCGCTTCCAGTCCAACATTGCCATTGTTAACCTGTGCCAGCTCGAGGCATTCTTCGAGGCCGGTGCAACGGTTACAGAGAACGAGCTGCGCGCAGCCGGCCTTGTTAAGGGCGAGTGCGACGCCGTTAAGCTTCTCGGCAACGGTAACCTGTCTAAGGCTCTCAACGTTACGGTAGACTTCGCCAGCGCCTCTGTGGCTGCCAAGATTGAAGCTGCCGGTGGCACCCTCACGGTGCTGAGCGCCCAAGCCTGATGCCCATTACCGGCGTTATAAAACGCTGAAAAACATCAGATAACAAATTACACGAGCCGGGTGGTGCAGCGCCACCCGGCATACGTGTAGGAAAAGTAAGCAAGAAAAAGCACTTTTCACCTGCCCCTACAGCAAGCAAGCCCGGAGTGAAGAAGAGGCAGCTGCAAACGGGAGCCCCCGCTGCAACAAACATTTTCAAAAACAAGAATACAGGCCATATGATTACCGCATTCGCCAACACCATGAAGGTACCGGATCTGCGCAGTCGCATCCTGTTCACGCTGGCTATGATAGTCATCGTGAGATTGGGCGTGCACCTGCCGCTGCCCGGCGTGGACGTAGAGACGCTCAAAAATTACATGGAGACACAGGCCCAGAACGGGGATAATCCGTTGGGAGCCTTGGGTGCCATTCTCACCATCTTCTCGGGTGGTGGTTTGCAGCAGTGCGGTATATTTGCCTTGGGTATTATGCCCTACATTTCAGCCTCCATTATGACGCAGCTGATGGGTGCGGTCATTCCCTCGTTCAAGAAAATGCTTCGCGAAGAGGGCGGGCGTCAAAAGATGACCAAGATTACACGTTTGTTGGCTATCATCATTGCCGTTATTCAGGGGTACTTGCTCACTCTTTCCCTGCGCAATCCGTCCAGCATCGGCTTAGACGTTGGCGATTTGGTACTTAACCCCGGCTTTATCTTCACCACCACAACGATTTTCATCATCGTAACGGGCACCATGTTCCTGATGTGGATTGGTGATCAAATCACCGACCGCGGTATCGGCAACGGTATCTCACTTATCATCTCCGTCAACATCATCAGTGCTCTGCCCGGCGCATTCGCCATTGCATGGACCACCTGTGTAGGCTCCGGTGCCGAGATTAACCCGCTGGGGGCACTGGGTATCGTAGCACTCATTCTGTTCATGGTGCTTGTAGTAGCCTTGGTTGTCACCATCACCCAGGCACAGCGTCGCATCCCCGTGCAGCAAGCCAAGCGCATGGTGGGCCGCAAGATGATGAATGGCGGCACGCAATACCTGCCCCTCAAGTTGAACTACTCCGGCGTTATGCCCGTTATCTTTGCCACGGCCATTCTTGCTCTGCCGGTAATGGTTGTGCGTCAGATTTGGGGTGATAACTCCTCCATAACTCACGTGGTAAACATCCTCATGTCTCCCACGGATGTAGGTTACTACATCATCTCTGCCCTCATGATCTTCTTCTTCTCCTACTTCTGGGTAGCAACCATGTTCCAACCCCAGCAGATTTCCGAAGACATGCAGCGCAGCGGCAGCTACATACCGGGTATACGCCCGGGGCAGCCCACAGCCACTTACTTGGACCAGACGATGTCTCGCCTCACCTTTGCGGGCTCGTTGTTCCTGACACTCATCTACTTCCTGCCCTCCCTCCTCTACGTATGGGGCGGTCTCAACATGGTAGTAACACAATTCTTCGGCGGCACCTCGCTGCTCATTCTCGTGGGTGTGCTCTTAGACGTCATGCGTCAAGTAGAAGCAACACTGCTGCAGAAAAACTACGACGGCTTCATGCGTAAGAGCCGCAACCGCAGCAAATACAGCCATCTTCAGGGTGGTGGCTCTGAAAACAACACCGGCCTTGTTGCCCTCTGGCTCATCATTGCAGCTTTCGTGCTCGCCGGCGCTGTTATCATGTCTATCTGAGCTCGTTTTTGAATCATTAAAAATCCCCCTTGCCGCTCTCATACGGCAAGGGGGATTTTTTTAACACTTGACATACGCAAGTATACATGATAGAGTTGGCTCTACCATGGACGACCTCAACATCACTCACCACGTCACCAGTTACGAGTGCGGCGCAGACCACCTGCTCAAGCCGGACATGTTTATGCAATACTGCCAGGAAGCAGCCGAAACGCATGCCTCGAGCAATAACTTGGGTTACGACTGGAGCATGAGCAACGGGCTCATATGGGTAGAAGTACAGGGCGATTTTCGCTTCATTCGCTACCCGAGATGGAAAGAAGAAGTAAGCATACGCTCCAATACCGGCAAAGCCTCTGCCCTGCAGGCACGCCGTTTTGTCGAGCTTACCGACAAAGAAGGCAACGTGCTGGCACAAGCCGACTTGCTATGGGTGCTGATAGACGTCAACAGTCGCCGTCCGATCCCTTTCAAGAAGATTTTGGACCGCGTAAATATACCCGATGCATGCCCCGCTCTTATTGATAGCGACCTGCAAGCGGCAGAAAACGTATCCGACACCGCCACGGTTGCATTTACAGCCCCACGCCGAGATATCGACTTCAACGGGCATATCAATAACAGCGCCTACCTTACATGGGTGCTCGATACCCTGCCCGACCACATGAAACCCTCGGCCAACCCCACCCGTATGCGCATCAACTTCAAACGCGAAACCTTTGCCGGGCATCCCATCGCCATCGAACACCAACGGGCCGGCAATCAAACGCGCCACACCATTACCTCCGATGGAGAACTGCGCGCTTTAATCGTCCTCGAGTGGTAACACCTCCCTCATTTCTTTATCCACCGAAGGCTCAAACATAATAGTTTGAGCCTTCTTTTTATACCATACTGACAAATAAGTTTTAATTAAGAATCAGAAAATTCTAATTATTCCTGATTTTTAACTTCACTTATACAATCTTTGTGCTAGAATGCGAGCTAACAGAGCAAAGCAACGATTGCTCCGCGTAAATAAAAGCAGAAACTCAACACACGCGCCATGAAATTCAGATTACCTAAAACTCTACTGGCCGCAGTAATGGCCGCCACCGGTCTGGCCTATGCCGGCACACCGGTTCAAATCGGCGAGCAAATCGTCGTGGGCGAGGGCAACACCGTCACCATCAGCTCCGACAGTGCCAAAACCGAGCACTACAACGCCATAGCAAAAGACGGCAAAGGTACCGCCGTTATCGTGGGCAACGTCACCAAATACTCCGGTATATTCGTACGCGAAGGCGAATTGCAAATCGGCGACGGCCAAACCGAAACAAACCTGCGCATCGAGGTAACCGACGACAACAGCAGCATCTACGGTATCGGTATCTCGGCAGCCGGTAAAGACGCCGTTGTCACATTCAATAAAGCAAACTACAGCAATGGTGGTGAGATTTTCAACCAAGTAGGCGGCGCCGATGGTAACGGCACCATCAATATCACCAACGGTTCTGAAATAAACCTGACCTCGAACTCCAACTTTTTGGTAGGCAACCAGATATACAGCACCTCTACATCAATCGCGCCCGACGACACGACACCCTATGCGGGCAACTACTCCAACAGTGAACATAATCGAGGCAAAGGTATCATCAACATCAGCGGTGGCTCTACCCTCAACACCGGTTATCATAATTTCTGGATGAGTGACGGCGAGATAAATGTAGACGGCGCCGGCACCATTGCCAACATTTGTAATTACTACGGCAACAGAACCATCTTGGGCTTAGAGAGCGGCAGCAACTCTACCATAAGTGTAACGGATGGCGGCACCCTGGTCTTCAATTCAGACTCCCTTAACACCACTTCGGGTAATAACGCCAGCACAAAAATCAACGCAGATGGCGCGAACTCCGTAGTACTGCGACCCAACGAACGCCCGGCCCACCCCGATAGCGGCGTGAAAGGCAAAACCTCGACCAACATCGGCTCGAGTGGCTCAAACTCAACCACAGAAATGTGCGCTACCAACGGCGGTCGCATCAGCATGCTCAGCGATGTCACCACTGTTGGCTCGGCTAAAAATCAAGTAACATTCAAGGTAGACAACCAATCCACAATCGAATTCAATGGGTTGGTAATCAACGGCAATGCCGGCATCACCAACGAGGGCACATTCAAAGTAAACACCAGCCTTACCCTCAACAGCGGTGCTAATCTGACCCTTAACCTGACCGAGGCTAACACCGGCAGCGCCATCATCACGTTGGACGACAGCGCCTCTGTTACCTTAGCCGGTGTCTCAGCCGCCGCCACTTCTTCCGCAACAGGCGATCTCACATTGAACATCACCAGCGAATCCAACCTCAAGGCAGGCGCCACTTACATTCTGTTCAACAAAGAGGTCGACCTCACCGGGGTAACAATCTCCGGCACCGAGGCTGAAGTTGCCTACGAAAACGGACAAACCGTCATTACCTTGGTACAAAACCTCATCGTAGCTCGCGACCCGCTGGCCGATGCCGGCATCTCTGCAGCTTGGGGCGCCTTCAACTCCTCCGACGCCTTCACCAAGACCCTGTGGGGCCCGCGTAGTGCCGGCAGCTGTGTAGAAATCGGCAAAAACACCCCCGCAGAGTACGCCAGAATGGCTTGGGGTACCGTATACAGCCACAGCTCCCGCATCGGCAGCGCCGGGGCAGATTACTCCATCTACGGCGCAGCCGTGGGTGTAGAAAGCAAACTGAGTGCCAACAGGCTCGTGGGTGTAGCCCTCGGCTACGACTTGGGCAAGGCCAAACCCTTCACCACCTCTGCCGTAGATCAACAGACCCTCCACTTGGGTGCCTACGGTCGCGCCTACCACCGTTGCCTTAACAGCACCGACACCATAGCCGTTGATTGGTCGGCAGCCTATGGCAACACCACCTCCACACACGATGCCATTGGTGGCGAATGGAGCCAAAACAGCCTGCAACTCGATGCCCGCGCCACCTACTATCGCGCCATCGGCGACAACACGGTAGCCCGCGCCTTTATCGGTGCCCAATTCTATGCACAAGACAGCGATACCTCTTGCGGTATAGAGTCTCAAGCCATTCAAAACCTGCGCTTCATGCTGGGTGGCGGTGTCAGCTACATTGCAACCCCCAAAACCACCGTATACGGCGAGGTCAGCATCTACGGCGATGCCATTCGCAACAACCCCGCCACCGTGGTTGACGGCTTCCACTACACAGGCACGAACCCCGGCCGCCTCGGCGCCACCATCTCTGCCGGTGCCGACTATAAGGTCAACGAGCAATGGAACGTGAATGCCGGTTACAGTCTGGAAACAGCAGACGACCGCGTCGAGAACTACCTCAACGTAGGAGCCACCTACAAGTTCTGATTTTCAGAGGCTCGCCTCTTTTTTACACAAAGGCTGCTTTGCTGTTTGCAAGGCAGCCTTTGTCTTATCGCCACAAAAAAGAGTTGCCATCAAAAGCACGGCATGTTAGACTCTTGGCACATGCAGGACATCCCACTACAGCAAATAGACGCACTTTGCAGGCGGCATTGCGCCTTTGCGCTATATGCCCTACCGGGGGCAGAAATCTGCTTCTGCATGCAAAAAGACGGCGGCATAACTAACGGCTGCAAGGGAGATGGCTTTGTATTGGCAGAGTACGATAAGCAACCACACCTCATCCACCGCGAATTGACAGTCCCCCCTGCCCCCGATACCTTTGGCCTACTCCCCCCGCCAACACCGAGCTTCCCCGAAACCGCACGCGCAGAATACCACCGTCTCTTTGAACAATACACCGCACAGCTGCGTGGCGAAAGCCCCCTCCGCAAACTGGTTTTAGCCAGAATGGAAGACGTGCCTGCGCCCGATTTTTCGCCGGCAGAGGCCTTTATGCAACTGCACCGCACCGCACCCGGGGCGTTTAACTGTCTGTTTCACACCCCGCAAGGTGGCACATGGCTGTGCAGCACCCCCGAGCTACTGCTGCGACAAGAGGGCGACATATGGCACACCATGGCACTGGCCGGCACGCGGGCAGATAACTCGCAACCATGGGACGCAAAAAACCTGCGTGAACACGCCTTGGTGGCAGAGCACATTACCGCGTGTCTATCGGCTGTAGCAAGTGAAATTGAATGCGATGGCCCGCACACCGTAACAGCAGGGCGCATGCTGGAGCACCTTTGCACGCACATACGTTTTCGCATGGCAGCAGAGCACCTGCCTACCTTGTTACACACCCTGCCCCCCACCCCGGCAGTAAGCGGTTTTCCGGCGGCAGAGGCGCGCGCATTCATTCGCCGACATGAAGATATACCGCGCAGCTACTATGCGGGCTACCTGGGCCCCATAAGCGAACAGAGCACGCATCTATATGTGACACTGCGCTGCATGCAGCTTTTCCCGGCTCTTTGCAGGCTGTATGCGGGTGGCGGACTCATGCCCGACTCGACCGAAAAGTCAGAATGGGCAGAAACAGCCCTCAAAATGCAAACAATGCGTGCCTTGATACAAGCATAAATACAGCCCTGCTGCATAGCTGCAAGGCAAGAGAGACACAAAACGCCCTTTACAATACGGCCAAGAAAATGTAAAATGCCGCACATGGGTGGCAAAGAAGAAAACTTTTGTGTAACGGGCATGAGTTGTTCAGCATGCTCGGCAAGAGTCGAACAAGCCGTTGAAAAATTACCCGGTGTACAACGCGTACAGGTCAATCTACTTACCGGCAGCATGAAGGTACGCTACCTCGAGCCACAAACGACCGCAAGCATCATTGCTGCGGTAGAAGCCGCAGGCTATGGAGCCTGCATGGGCAGTGCCCGAACTACCCCCCGGCCTGAAAACACCACGCTGAAAAAACGTTTTCTTCATTCGCTTGCCTTATTACTGCCATTAGTCACCATACACCACCTGTGGCACGGCACGGCCTCGGCCTTCGTTCAATTATTATTAAGCTTGCCCATTTTGTGGCTTAACCGTAAGTTTTTCATCAATGGCACCAAAAGCGTGCTGAAAGGAGCCGCCAACATGGATACACTGGTCGCCTTGGGCGCCACGGCAGCCATGGCAGATGGTTTGGCAAACTTCGCCCTGCACCACCGCGGTACATTTTACTTTGAGAGTGCCGCTATGATACTCACACTCATCACCTTGGGCAAATGGCTTGAGAGTCGCGCCACGGGCCGCACCGGCTCCGAGATGGAGAAACTGCTCTCTCTCATCCCCCAAACCGCCACCGTACTGCAAGGCGGCACCACCGTCCGCATACCTGCAGATGCCGTTAAATCGGGTGACACCCTCATTATACGTGCAGGGGAACGCATACCCACAGATGCCACCGTTCTCGAGGGTTGCTCTGCGGTAGATGAATCAGCCATAACCGGCGAGAGCCTACCCGCAGAGAAATCCCCCGGCTGCAAGATATTTGCGGGTACCATCAACGGCAACGGCGTATTGCATGCCAAGGCCGATAAAACACGTGCAGAATCAGCCATCTCCGACATCATTCGTTTAGTAGCCAACGCCTCGGCCACCAAAGCCCCCATAGCCCGCTTGGCAGACCGCATATCTGCCGTGTTTGTACCGGTAGTCATAAGCCTTGCCCTCTTAACAGCTACAGCCTGGTTGCTGGCCGGGGCAGGTGCTTCGTTTGCCGTATCGAGCGCCATTGCCGTTCTGGTCATCTCATGCCCCTGCGCCCTGGGCTTGGCCACGCCGGTTGCCATCATGGTTGCCATGGGCAAAGGCGCACAGGCCGGCATACTCTTTCGCAACGGCGAGGCATTAGAAACCCTGCACGAGGCACACCACATTTTACTCGACAAAACCGGCACCCTCACACAAGGCAAACCGCAAGTAACCGATGTGTTGCCCGCAGATACTACCGACCAAGAATCCCTCATGCAACTTGCCGTCACTTTGGAATCTGCAGGCAATCATCCGCTTGCAGAGGCCATCTTGCAGGCAGGCGCAGGCATATCCCCCTGCCCGCACACCCGGCACACCTATATTCCCGGGCGCGGACTCACAGCTGATATCAACGCGACCCCATGTACCGCAGGCAATGCAGCCCTCATGCGCGAGCTGGGGGTTGATATTCCGCCCCATATCGGCGACCAACTCGCCGCCGTAGGTAAAACCCCGCTTTATTTCGCCGCCGGGGGCAAATACCAAGGTCTCATCGCCGTGGCAGACCCACTTAAACCCGACAGCAAAAATGCCGTGGGCGCACTACAGCAACTGGGCTGCAGGGTCGCCATGCTTACCGGCGATACCCATAGCACTGCTACAGCCATTGCCCGCCAAGCAGGCATTACAGAGGTGCACGCCGACCTGTTGCCACAAGACAAAGAATCCTGCGTTTGCAAACTACAGGCAGCGGGCGATAAAGTAGCCATGGTTGGCGATGGCATCAACGATGCCCCGGCCTTGACAAGAGCAGATGTAGGTATCGCCATAGGTGCCGGCACCGACATCGCCCTCGAAAGCGCCGGGGTAATTCTGGTGCGTAATGAATTGAGCGATGTCGTGGGGGCCATTCGTCTCAGCCGAGCGGTCATACGTAACATCAGGCAAAACTTCTTTTGGGCCCTGCTGTACAACTGCATGGCCATCCCCTTGGCAGCCGGGGCTTTCTACCCCCTGCTCGGTTGGCAACTACACCCGGCCATAGCCGCTGCAGCCATGGGGCTAAGCAGCCTTTGCGTTGTCACTAATGCTTTGCGACTGCGCCACTTCCAAATAACACCACCTCAAACTATGAACACCATCACTATTGCCGTAGACGGTATGATGTGCCCGCATTGCGAAGCCCATGTCACCAAAGCTCTGCTCGCCATACCCGGCGTTGTAGATTGCAAAGCAGACCACAAAGCTAAACGCGTTACCCTCACCCTGCAAAAAGATATCCCCCTTACCGAGCTTCACGCCACGATTCGTGCACAGGGATATTCAGTAATGCCCTGAATCCCCCTGCTTGCAAAATAACAAAATTAATCAAGCAGACATAGTTAGCTCTTGTATTCCGGCTTTCTGCTGCTAGACTACACAAAAATGAACTCGGACGCATTGAAATACCCCGGCTCTCGCAGAATCTATGTTAACGGCACACTGTACCCGGATGTACGGGTAGCCATGCGAGAAGTAACGCTCTCGGAATCCGTTTTTCCGGATGGCACGACAGAAACCAACGCCCCGGTGCGAATATACGATTGCTCCGGGCCATGGGGCGATGAAAACTACCACGGCAGCCCCGAACAAGGGCTACCGGCTTTGCGCGCCGAATGGATTCGCGCCAGAGGCGATGTGGTACCCGATGCCGATGGCACCTTGCGCGCAGCTCAACTCGCACACCCTCCCACTCAGCGAGAATATGCACGGCGCGGCATCATAACCCCGGAGATGGAATATGTGGCCATTCGCGAAAACCTGGGGAGAGAAGCAGCCTACAAAGCGGTTTTTGATGCGTTCCCTCACGACAAAACCCGCCCCGATTTCGCCTGTCAGATACTGGATGAGTTGGGCACCGGCATGCCTCGCCCCAGCGAGCTGGAGTCACAAGCCGGTTTTTCCCCTCATTCCCTCACGCGGCGTGCCGACTTAAATTACCAGCACCCAGCAGAGCAACACCGCGGTGGTCACATGCCCGCCTTCTTTACACCGCAATTCGTACGCGACGAAATTGCCGCGGGGCGTGCCCTCATCCCGGCCAATATAAACCACCCCGAGGCCGAACCCATGGCCATCGGGCGCAATTTCCTCTGCAAAATCAACGCCAATATCGGCAACTCTGCCATTACCTCAGGCATTGAACAAGAGGTAGAAAAACTGCGCTGGGCTATCCATTGGGGTGCCGATACCGTCATGGACCTTTCTACCGGCAAAGACATTCACCAAACACGCGAATGGATTTTGCGTAACAGCCCGGTTCCCATCGGCACGGTGCCCATGTACCAAAGCCTCGAAAAATGCAGTGGCCGAGTAGCTCACCTCTCTTGGCCCATCTTCCGTGATACTCTCATCGAACAAGCTCGACAAGGCGTCGACTATGTTACCATTCATGCTGCGCTCTTGCAAAGATTTGTACCGCATACCGCCAGGCGTGCCACCGGCATTGTATCCCGTGGGGGCTCTATTATTGCCAAATGGATGATGGAACACCGGCAAGAGAACTTCCTGTATACCCATTGGGATGAGATTTGCGACATTCTGGCCACATACGATGTCGCTATTTCCATAGGCGATGGCTTGCGCCCCGGCTCTATTGCAGATGCCAACGACTTTGCCCAACTGGCAGAGCTGGAGGTACAGGGCGAGCTTACCCGCACCGCTTGGGCCAAAGGCGTGCAGGTCATGAATGAAGGCCCCGGCCACGTCCCCCTTCACCTCATACCCGAAAACATGCGTAAGCAGCTCGACTGGTGCCACGAAGCCCCCTTTTACACCCTGGGCCCCCTGGCTACCGATATTGCCCCGGGGTATGACCACATTACCGGCGCACTCGGTGGGGCTCTGATAGCACAAAGAGGCTGCGCCATGCTCTGCTATGTTACCCGCAAAGAGCACCTCGGCCTACCCGACCGCGAAGATGTACGAGAAGGTGTCGTAACTTATAAGCTCGCCGCCCACGCTGCAGACCTTGCCAAAGGCCACCCCGGCGCACAGCTGAGAGATAATGCCTTGGCCAAAGCCCGCTTCGAGTTCCGTTGGGAAGACCAATTCAACCTCTCACTCGACCCTCACAAAGCCCGCGCTTACCACGACCAGACCCTCCCGCACGCCGGGGCAAAAAAAGCACACTTCTGCTCCATGTGCGGCCCGGATTTCTGCGCCATGAAACTTACGCAGGAAATACGAGAAAGCTATACCGAGGATTGACACGCCTCTCGCCTTCTTTCTGTACATAAGAAAATAAAAAAATCTTTTCAATCGCAGACAAACATGTTACAATAACGAGTGCATGGGAGCAGGTAACGGAAGAGAAGGCACTGTACGCGCCGCGCTGCAAGGGAAAGGGCAGCTCGGCGGCAAACTGGCCGGTCTCAGTTTACCACGGCAAATTATAGCCATAGCCCTGTGGCCGTTGCTGGAGCAAGTACTCAGCTTCATCTGTGCCTCTACCTCACTGTACTTGGCCACCCACATGGGGACAGAAGGCGATGTTACCGAAAAGATAGCCTCGGGCATAGGAGTTACGGGGTATGTGATGTGGCTGGGGTTCTTGATGCAGGGGGCAGTAGGCATGGGTGCCACTGCCATCGTAAGCCGTATGACCGGGGCAAGAAAGTTCGGAGAGGCCAACTATGCAGCCAACCAAGCTGCCGTGCTGGGGTTGATGGCCGGCATAGCCTCTGCCGTACTCATGTACCTGACCGCAGATTTTTTGGTGACAACGGTACTGAACCTGAGCGACTATGCACAAGAGGTAGCGCTTACCTACATGCACATAGGGTGCTGGGTGGCGGTATTCTCGGGCATTATCTTTGCGGTAAACGCAGCGCTACGCGGTGCCGGCGACACCCGCACGCCGTTCTTTATCATGCTGGCGGTAGATGGCCTGAACATCGTGTTCAGCCTCGTGCTGGTAAAATGCTTCGGCCTGTTTATCGAAGGTTTGGCCTTGGGTATGATATTGGGCATGGCAACGGCAGCCACCATTTTGGTGGGCATATTGGTACGCCGCTCCATTTGCATGCGCAAAAAGTTGGCAGGCAAAGATATTGATACCTACGCCAACGAGCAGGAAAATAAGTATGTACCCCCCATTCATCTGAGGCTTAAAGATTTGGCACCAAGTTGGCGCAGCATGTACCGCATCCTCGCTATTGGTCTGCCGCAAGCCATAGAAATCGGCGGTATTTGGTTGATTCAGATATTTGTTCTGCGCACTATCTCTCAATTGGGGGATGCCTATGTGGGTGCCCACAACATCGCCATACGTATTGAGTCGCTCAGCTTCTTGCCCGGCTTCGCCATCGGCATGGCAGGTGCCACCCTGGTGGGGCAATACCTGGGCACGGGCAGCGTGCGACTGGCCCTCGAAACCGTGCGTAAATGCGTGCGCTACAGCGTGGTATTCATGGGGCTTATGGGGGTGGTGTTCTTCTTTTTCCCGCAGATTTTTGTCGAGATTTTTGCATCCAACTCACCGGGGCTCACCAACGCCACCATACCGGTGGTGCAAGTCTTTTTATTGATTGAGCCGTTTTATGCCGCCATGCTGATGATTAAGATGTGCCTGCGAGGCGCGGGCGACACACGGCGTGTCATGTATGTATCTTACGGTTGCATGGGCTTTTTCCGTTTATTTTGCCTCTTCATCTGGAGCTGTTTCTGGCCCAACACGCTTTCCCTCGTCGGCATTTGGTTGCTCTTCACCGTCGATATGGCGGTAGAATACCTCATCCTCAACCGCATGTTACGCGGTTTGAAATGGGCAAGAAGAAAAGTCTGACCCCCACCGCACCATGCCCGCAGAATCACTCTCATTACGCCCTTTTCGTGCAGAAGACGCGCAGCGCGTTACCGACCTCATCACCTCGCCTGGTGTACTGAAATACTTGGCCTTGCCCACCCCCTACAAACTTGAACACGCACAGGATTTCATCAACCGCTGCATAACACAACATTTACCGCACTTCGGCGTATGGGTTAATGGTGAGCTAACCGGCTGCATAGGGCTGGGGAACCCACCGGGAGGCGATGCCGCCATACAAATGGCAGGCTATTGGTACGGAGCGGCATACCATGGCAAAGGCATAGCCACGCGTGCCATGCAGCAGTTTCTGCCCATGCTACCGGCGCTGGCACCGCAATGCCGCAGCATTGTTGCCTTTACCCATTGTGAGAATATAGCCAGCCAACGCGTGGTAGAAAAAAACGGCTTTACCTGCAATGGCAAAATAACGGAGTATAACGGCAGGCAACTGCCGTTCAGCGCGGCATACCAATTCACGCGCAGCATGCGCGATATCATAAACCATACGTTCACTATTAAGCCGTGGGAGCCCGCAGACACGGCCACGCTGCACCACCTCATATCCCCGGTAGAGATTACAAGCAACTTGTTGATACCTACCCCATATCAGCTGCACCATGCGCAAGAGTTTATACAAGACACCACCTCCAAACCATGCTGCCGATACGCCATCTGCACCAATGGCAACATTGTTGGCGGCATCGGGGCAGAATATACCTCTGCGGCAAACGGCGACCAAGATATCAAGATAGGCTACTGGCTGGGCACGGCGTACCGCGGACGCGGCTATGCCACAGCAGCCGTAAAGTTGATGCTGCAGCTCATCCCCCTCCTCATGCCCGAGCACAACACTATATACGCCCGCGTGCTCAAACACAACACGGCCAGTGCCAAAGTGCTTGAAAATTGTGGGTTTAGCTGTACCGCGGAAATAGCGTACGGTACCGGAGCCGATACACCTGCCGAAGTGTACCATTTTGAATACCGCAACGCCTAAACATGAGCCCCCCCTTGCATTTCAGCTGGCGTAATTTCTGCGCAAATGATACGGAGCGTGT
Source organism: Akkermansiaceae bacterium (assembly GCA_015062055.1). Taxonomy (GTDB): domain Bacteria; phylum Verrucomicrobiota; class Verrucomicrobiia; order Verrucomicrobiales; family Akkermansiaceae; genus Akkermansia. The sequence continues at coordinate 11,045 of SUVK01000037.1, read as the reverse complement.
GTTCGAGCTACTCAGCCCCGCAGCAGTTCGCCAACACCTCACCTTGCCTACGCCGTTTCTACCAAAACATGCGGAAGAAATTGTCAGCAAATGCATGACACGCCCTCTACCCCATTTGGCAGTCACGGTAGAGGATGAACTTGCGGGGTGCATTAAAGCCAACATTCCCGCGAATAAGAGTGACAATGAGGTGATGATTGCCTATTGGTACGGGGTAAACTACCACGGAAAAGGCTTGGCCACCGCCGTTTTACAGCGTTTCCTGTCGTTGCTCAGAGAGCGCTACCCCCAACTCGATACGGCTCACGCCTTTACCCACACGGGCAACATGGCAAGCCAACGGGTCTTGCTTAAATGTGGGTTTGTGCACCGGGGCGAAATCATCCGTTTTCAGGGAGAAGCACTGCCGTTTGCAGTGCTTCATTTCACCCTCAACTTCTGAAGCAGTAGCCTTATACCCCCAGCTCTTCGCGGATAAGCTCGCGAATACGGGCTTGGGTTTCCTGCACGGTGCCGTCGGCCTCAATGCGGTGCAACCACGGCATCTCCATGGCAGAGTATATCTCATGGCAGGCTTGCAAGAACGGCTCATTCTCAAAGGCATCATGCCCATTACCACGGGCATTCATGCGCTCCATGGCCATTTCTATCGGTATATCCAGCCAAAATGCCACATCGGGTATGGTTGCAAACTCCTCATTCATGAGGCGTATCTCCTCCACATTGGCACCGGTGGCACCTTGGTAAGCCATCATGGAGAGATAGTAGCGGTCCAACAACACCCAAGCTCCGCGCTCCAGCGCCGGCTCAATGAGCTCTCTCACGTGCTCGCGACGGTCTTGCAGCAGACAATATATTTCCTCGTCTATGCTCAACCGCTCACCGGAAAGCGCAGCATTGCGCACTTTCATGCCCCACTCGCCGCGGGTCGGCTCAAAATCCGTTATAACTTCCAGACCACGTGCGCGCAAGTACTGCGCAAGCAGTTGTATCTGGGTAGACTTGCCCGTGCCGTCTATGCCTTCAAAGACGACCAGGCTTCCCCTTAGGTGAGGTGATTCAGGTTCCATAACTAACCCAAGACTAACACACGCCTACGCGCGTAGCAAGCCAAAAGTTTTTCATCTCTCGCCTTACCCCTCGAATTCCTCACTTTTTTAGTCCTCTCTCTCTCAAAAATTGAAAAAAATAAAGAAAAGGTGTGAAAAAACTTGACAGACGTGGGCAGATGTTGTATCCTGCCTGCCCGTTCCCGGACAATTATTAACAAACACACACACAATCATGCGTTCCGTCACCGTACGTAAAGGAGAACCGATCGATCGCGCCCTCAAGCGCCTCAAGACTAAGCTCGACACCGAGGGTATCCTCGAGGAAATGCGCCGTCGCCGCGCTTTCGAAAGCCCCATGGATGAGAAGCGCCGCAAGGCTCGCTCCGCCAACAAGCGCAACAAGGTCAAGTGGCGCTTCACCAACAAGGAGGAAATCCCGGCCACTGCCGTAACCCCCGCTGTTGAGGCCTAAATACCCCAACCCGTTCGGGAAAGTTTTCAGAAACAGGCGAATCTTTTGCGGATTCGCCTGTTTCATTTTGATTGAAAAGCCGGACGAAAAGTGTACAATGAGCATGCCATGAATCACCGACTTCTCATCAGCCTTTTGGCAACCGTCTTCAGCAGCAGCCTTGCTGCCGCCTACCCCTTTGCTCGATACGACAATGAGGCCACACAGGCCTTGACCACCGAGGCCGCATGCATCGATTCGCCGCAGCGCGTCAGCGTGGGAGATAATCCCGACAATCTCGTTTATTGGACCGGGGAGCAGGCTATACCCGCAGAGCGCGTGGCAGACCTGTTACAACTGAGCATGTCCGCAGGCAACACCTCTAAAGACCATTGGTTTACCGACCGGAACGGCAGCGTCATCGTCTTTATGGCAGAGTCGGGCTGTGGCACGCAACAACACGTGTTTACCGTGTTCACATCAGTAAAGAACAAAGACGGGCATTTTTACAAAAAGGCAGGCAGCTATACGTTTATCACTAAGTTTTTGACATTCTGCCCCGAAGAAGTCAAGATAGATAATCGCGCCAAAACCCTCACGGTAGTCTATTCTACCCCGAACGGTAATCTGAAAGTAGAAAAATGTTTTCATTTCTTTGAAAACCCGCAAGAAACCTGCCGCGCATTCGATACGCAAAAAGAGAAAGCAGACCTCGGCTCAGATTCATACAACCTCAACAAGCCCATGCGCATGCACAAGCAAGGGTTATCCACCAAACAACCCCAATGCCATGTGTTGGGCCGCAGCCTGAGAGAGATAGACAGCATCGACTTCGACTCCCTGCCGGGATTACTTTGGAGTGTAGAATTAGACCGACGAGGCGATGCAATGCTGCAACAAAAAGAAATACCGCAAGGTGAATTATTTTGGCTATATGCCACCCATCGCTACAACTATGCTTGGAGCGGGTGGATTGCAGATGAGGCGGGTAACACACTGGTTCTGCTGGAAGAATACGCCAGCGGCTGCAAGACCTATCTACTGCGCATTTACCGCCGCTGCGCAACGGATGCTAAAACCTTTGTACATGTGGGTAATGTAGCGGTTGGTTCTCGCTACCTTGATTGGGATATTGCCGCCACCCGTTTTGAAGAAGATGGGCTTTATATTGAGCTTGGCGGTGGTGGTTACCAAGAACGCAAGTCGGGCAAAATCTTCTACAACAATCCGCAAGATTTCCTCTACCGCATCACCCCGGGAGACGAGCCGCAATAACAGTCGCCGTGCGTGTCATTCAGCGCTAGCCATCGGGTTTATCCTTGCCAAATTAAGGGTGTATGTGTACAATGAGGGCACGCTATGCATCCACACGCCGCTGCTATCGACTTTAATGAACGCCCATTCATCCTGTTTTGGGAGGTAACACGTGCCTGCGCTTTGGCGTGCAAGCACTGCCGGGCCATTGCCCAACCCAAAGCCCACCCCGATGAGTTGACCCACGAGGAGGCCATGCGCTTGGTCGACGCGATTGCTGAGCTGCACCCGCCCATGCTGGTGCTTACCGGCGGAGACCCCATGATGCGAGCCGATATCTTCGACATCATCAAACGAGCCACGGCAAAAGGACTGCGGGTAGCCCTCAGCCCTGCGGCTACACCACGCTTGGTACACACCGATTTTCATCAACTGCGAGAAGCCGGCGTTGTAAGCCTGAGCCTGAGTCTGGATGGTGCAACTCAAGAAACCCACGACCGCTTTCGCGGCGTGCCTCACACCTTTGAACGCACCTTGCAGGTAGCCCGCGCGGTGATGGAGGCCGGCATACAACTGCAAGTCAACACCACTCTGGCTAAATCTACCCTGCCCGAGATGGATGCCTTTATCGAGCTGATGAAACAGATAAAGCCCGATGTATGGAGCGTGTTCGTACTGGTGCCTACAGGCCGCGCTACTGAAAAAGACTTACCCACCGCAGAAGATTTGGAAACCGTATGGAACCGCCTCGAACAGCTGCGAGGCGAACTGCCCTTTGCCGTTAAAACGACCGAGGGGCACCACTACCGCCGCGTGTTACTGCAAGCCGCCCGCAGGGGGGGGCCGCCACCCCGCCACAGGGTACCCACAAGAGATGGCAAGGGCGTGCTCTTCATCTCGCACACGGGCGAGGTTCAACCCAGCGGCTTTCTCCCCCTCACGGCAGGTAACGTGCGCACCGACAATTTGGCAGAGCTCTACCGCCATCACCCCATTTTTACAGAATTGCGCAATGATGATGCCCTTGAGGGAAAATGCGGCAAGTGCGAATACCGCAAAGTATGCGGTGGCTCTCGCGCCCGCGCCTATGGCTCCGGCCTAGGCATGATGGGGGCCGAACCCCTCTGCAACTATATACCCGCAGCTTGCCGCCAAGGCAAATGATTTTACACACACTCAGCAGCAAATGATTAACATTACAAGACTTTGGTGCGGTGCCGAGCAGCCCGCAGACCACATACGCTACGGGCTGGGGCACGGCCAACACGGGCCCCATGCCAGCACTGCCGCCTGCTCCCCCACCTCTTCGCGCACGCGCAAACCCATTGTGGTGTGGAACATTACGCGCACCTGTAACCTGCGCTGTGTACATTGTTATGCAGACTCACACGCAGAGCAATACCCCGGCGAGCTCACTTGGGAGCAATGCTGCGCCGTCATTGACGACCTGGCAGATTACAAGGTGAACGCCCTGCTGCTCTCCGGTGGCGAGCCCCTACTGCACCCGCAGTTACCCAAAATTTTGGAGCGTGCCACCGAGCGCGGGCTCAAAGTCACCATCTCGACCAACGGCACCCGCATCACCAAAGACTATGCCGAGCTCTTCAAAAATCTGGGCGTGGCCTATGTGGGCATCTCGTTAGATGGCATCGGCGCCGTCCACGACGTCTTCCGCGGTGTACAAGGCGCATTCGCCGGTGCTATTCGCGGCTTCAAGCATTGCGAAAATGCCGGGCAAAAAACCGGCTTGCGTCTCACCCTCACCCGCAACAATGTGCAAAGTATGGAGGAAATTCTCAACTTCATTGAGAACGAAGGCATTCAACGCGTATGCTTCTACCACCTCGTCCCCACGGGCCGCGGGGTAGATGTAGCAAGCCTGCACCCCGAAGAAGCCCGCGCTGCGCTCGATATGCTCATAGCCCGTGCCGAAAAATGGCACAGCCTCGGCCAAACACGCGAATTGCTCACCGTTACCCAACCTGCCGACGGCATCTATATTCTGCTCAAACAGCTGCGAGAAGGCAACCCGCTGGCCGCGCAAACCCTCAAGCTGCTGGGCTGGAACGGCGGAGGAGCCAACTCCTCCGGCCGTGGTATCGCCAACATTGATACCCAAGGCAATATCCACCCCGACCAGTTCTGGCAATCGGTCACCCTCGGCAATGTCAAAACTCAAAAATTCAGCGAGGTGTGGGAGGCTGCCTCCGAGCCCTCCGCGGCCGAGCTGCAAAAGCTTCGCGGGGCAGATGACCCGTTGGTACGCCAAAAGCAGCTCTGTGGCCGCTGCTCCACCTGCAAGCATTTTGCCCTGTGCGGTGGCGGTTTCCGTACCCGCGCCGCATTTGCAAACGGTCATTGGTTCGGCTCCGACCCCGGTTGTTACCTCACGGATGCAGAAATCAACACCGAAATTCGCCTATAAATCCCCCTGCTTGATAAAATTTGAAGAAATTTTGAGAATTCGGCAGCTTTTTTCTTGCAAGGACGGGTACAATATGGTATCACTAATTTTGTCATGAAGCGCTTACTCCTTTCTACACTTCTTTTCGCACTCGCCGGCACGACGTATGCCGACATACAGGCTCCGCCTGCATCTGAGTACACCGCCACCCGCAAGCTTGGCCGTGCTATCGGTAACATCCTGTTCGCCGTTGAGGAAGTCCCCGTGACTATTCTCCGTTGGAACAATGCCGAGGGCAACTACGCCGGCTACTCCGTTGGTTTGGTTGAGGGCTTTACCCGCACTGCCACCCGCATGGGTTATGGTCTCTACGAGCTCGTTACCTTCTGGGCTCCCACCTACAAGTGCACCTACCGTCCTCCCTACCAAGGCAGCTGCGGCCGCAGCGGTCTCAAAGAGTACAACACTTGGTCCGGCTTCTCCGAATTCCCCGAAGAGCTCGGATTCGAGTCCAAGTACGAGTATTCTCGTCTCGATGACTAATTGAGAATACACGAGTGCAGGTAGTCGGTGAAGAAAGCGTGGCTACTGCAGAGTCTAATCTCCGCTTTTTCACCGCAAGAAACCCTTAAAAACGCGCCCCGACTGATCATCGGGGCGCGTTTTTATATCTGCTTTACTGAAAAGAGACGAGTGGGAACAATTCGCGGCTCTGGTCTATATTGTCAGATAAATTGGTATTTGCAGGGTAATACACGAAATACGAAGTCAATTTAGTTCGGCTCACAGCTACGGGAAGTCTCCCTTGCTGAAAGCAAAATAAGCATTGCTATCTCAACGCTTACGGCCGTGACTTATGCAAGACTTTGCAACATTGCGCCGCAGGCGCCTAACTTTAAAATTTGTAATTCGTATATCGTAATTCGTATTTACAAATTACTATTTAGCACATTGTTTCCACGCGAGAAAAGAGCTCAAATTAAGGCTGAATCATCAGCGCGTACTCCACATTCAACCTGTTGCACAACTCAACAAGCTCAATAAAGCGAGCATAAGTTGCTGCCTCGGGTTTCCAGAAAAGGTTCACAACCTCGCCCTGCTCAGCAGTAGACTTGAGCACGGTTTCCACCTCGGCTACGCTGCCGGCCGTGTGCTGCAACACATTTTCCGCCGAGTACAAGTACAGACTGCCATCCTCAGCCAACATAAGGTGCGAAGCCGTTGTTGTTGTATACGTCGGGGCAATCTCTACCCATTCACCCGCTTTTTGTATGACAATACGCATCGGGATACGCAACATATCGCACACGGTCACACATTCTACAAGTGCATTCAATGCTTTTTGTTCCGCATTTGCATCGAGAGAAAACACCACGCATTGAAAACAGCGCGTCTCATACTCATACTTTAGGGCGTCCATCAACTTAAGCAGCTCCCCCGTCGTCTCCGGCCACTGCAAAATATCATCCGCGCCCGCTACTGCGCCTCCGCTTACATCTACCACGGCAATGTTCTTATCCCAATGCACGGGGGCTATGTTAAACGCCGTACTCATCGCCTCCGAGGGTGAGCTTTCCGCATATGCAGGGCTCAACATCATCATGGCAGGTATTATGAATGGTGCGCACTTCATGCTACCATTATGCAAGCATAACAAAAAAAGTCAATAAGAAAGTCTGCCCCGCGCCCATTTACGATGAACGTGGGACATCTTCTTAAACGCTCATCGCCTCCCCTCGCGTGGGGGTGTGATTCGCCGCAGCCCATACAGGCACAATTCTTCCAAGGAGAAGAAGTCAAGAAATAAGCGCCGAAAGCAGCGTTCAGCCGGAAGAAAATGAAATATTGCAGGCGAGCGGAATTCTGCCTCCCGCAGACTGTGGGCATCCTCTGAGTAAAGAAGCTGAGACTCGCAATCGGCAGCGCCCGCGAGTAGACCACATGTGTTTGGGAGCATAAAGGGCAGAAAGAAGCCTTGCAGGAGTGGGATAAATGTGGTAGAATGGGGTGCAGATGAGGACATTAGATGAGCTGAGAGCCGAAATAGACAAAATTGATGCGCAGATTGTGGCATTGATTAAGCAGCGCATGCAGTGTGTGCATGGCGTGGGCGAGCTGAAAAAAGAAGCCAACTCACACATCTTTGTGCCGGAGCGCGAAAGCCAACTCATTGAAAAGATATTGATACACAATGGCGGAGAACTACCCGAGAAAGGGCTCAAAAGTATATACCGCCAAATTGTAAGCATGAGTCTGCATCTGGAGGGCGGCATCAAGGCGGGCTACCTGGGACCGCCCGGGACCTGGAGCCACCAAGCAGCGCAATCCCGATTCGGTGACAGTGTAGAGCTGGTGCCCTACCCCAGTTTTCAGCAGATTTTCCGCGCCGTAGAGGTGGGAGAAATCAATTACGGCGTCGTTCCCATTGAAAACAGCACCGATGGTCGTATTTCTCAAGCGGTGGATCTGCTGGGCAGTACAGAGCTTCGCATCTGCGCCCAGATTCATCTGAATGTCAGAAACTGCCTGATGGCCAACATAGAGCGCACACAGATACGCAAAATTTACTCTCACTCTCAGGTGCTGGGACAATGCCGCGAATGGCTGCGCAAGAATTTTCCGAAAGCAGAGCTGGTATCCACCGCATCAACAACAGTGGCAGCCAAATTAGCACATGATGAGGCCGAGAACGGAGCCGCAGCCTTAGGCAGCCCGCTGGCGGCAGAATACAACGGGCTGGGTGTATTAGAAACCAACATACAAGACAAAGCCGGCAATACCACACGTTTTGCCGTTATCGGCAACCAAACCACCACCCCCAGTAATCAGGACCGCACCACCATCTGTTTCGGCGTGCCCCATACAGCGGGTAGCTTGGTAGACGTACTGAGTGTGTTCAAAGAACACGGCATCAACATATACTGCATGGACTCCCGCCCCACGCGCGACACCGCATGGGAATACGTATTCTACATCGATGTAGAAGGACATGCCGACACAGAGCCCTTGAAAGAATGCGTTGAAACCCTGCGCAAACGCACACCCATGTTCAAGGTACTGGGCTCTTACCCCGAGCATTGATATTTAACCATTAGGCACTATGGCATTTACATACGAACAGGCACACAAGCTGCTGCAAAACGCCCGCAACAACGGTCGCCAACCGCACGCCCTGCTCTTTACCGGTGCACCCGATGCCGGCACCCACCGCCTGGCCCTCACCCTAGCGGCCGAGCTGAATGGCGCGCGAGCCTCCTCGCTGGAGTCCCTGCAACACCCCAACTGCCGTGTGCTGCGCCCCGGCTCAAAGATTCGCACCATCTCCATCGATGCCGTGCGCAGTGTAGAGCCCTTTCTCGCACTGAGGGCAGATGAGGGTGCCACCAAGCTCATTATCATCGATGAGGCCGACCGCCTGCTTACCGAAGCCGCCAATGCGTTCCTGAAAACGCTCGAAGAACCACCCCCGCAAACGCTTATCATCCTGATTACGGAAATACCCAGCAAGCTGTTGCCTACCATTTTATCGCGTTGCGTACGCATCGACCTGCGAGACTCACGCCCCGGGGTACGCCTCAGCCGTGTGCAAGAACTCTTTTTGCCGGCCGTTAAAGCTGCCCTACCCCGCGTAGGCAACGACGTTGCAGCGCTCGGCCTGAGAGCCGATTTTCAGGCTCTGCTGGCAAAGCGAAAGGAGGAAATTACCGAGCGTATCACCTCTGCCCTCAAGGCCGAAGCCAAGATGGTATCCGAAGGCACCGATATTCGCAACTGGGAAGCCATGCAAAAAGATATCACCAACGCGCGCATTGAGTCCGAATACCTCGGCGAGCGAGAGCAAATGCTCGAGCTGCTCACCCTGTGCTTGGGGCAAGCCGTGTTGATAGCCTCTCACGCGCCGGATGTGCAGCCTCTTTTCCCCGAGCTTAACGAGCTTGCCCAACGTTGCAGCATAGCAGATTTGCTGCGCCGTATGCGCGCCGTGGATGCCTTGCGCGCCGACCTCAGTTTTAACGTACACGAGGCGCTCGCTCTCGATTCTCAACTTCTAGAAATTATCGGTAATTCCTCATTATGAACAGCATGACAGGATTCGGGGCTGCAACCGCCCCCCTCAATAACGCCAATATTCGCGTAGAAATAGGCGGGGTTAACCGCAAACAAACAGAAATCTCCATCTCCCTGCCCCGTGCTTGGGCAGAGCTTGAAAGCCAAGTGAGGGAGCTGGTGGCCGGCACCGTCTCTCGCGGGCGCGTCAATGTCACTATATCCCTGCAAACAGCCGGCTCCGGCAGTGGTAATATCGCCGTCAACAAAGCCAAATTGGCCGCCTTACAACAATGCATGGCAGAGGTTGCCGACACCCTGCAAAAGCCCGTAGAACCCACGCTCGATGCATTGGTGCGTCTTGGTGTGATTGCTGAAGAAAACGAGGCCGATATTACCCCCGAGACCGCATGGGCTGCCACCGAACCGGCCGTACGCGAGGCCCTGCAAGCCTTTCTTACCCTGCGAGCAGAAGAAGGTGCCAACCTGCGCACAGATTTGCTGGCACGCATTAACACCCTGAGAGAATACCGCGAACAGCTCATCGCCAGAGCCTCGGGCGTACCGACCCGTTACCGCGAGCAGCTGCTCAAGCGCCTCGAAGAAAGCGGGCTCCCCCTGCCTGCAGATGATGAACGCATCATCAAAGAAATCGCCCTTTTTGCAGACAGATGCGATGTCAGCGAAGAAACTACCCGCCTAGCATCTCACCTCGACCAATTCGAGCGCATTTGCGACAAACAAGAAGCCGTAGGACGCACCCTCGACTTCCTTTGCCAAGAAATCTTCCGCGAGCTTAACACCACCGGCTCCAAAGCCAACGACGCCGAGCTTGCTCAACTGGTTGTCACAGCCAAAACAGAATTGGAAAAAATCCGCGAACAAGTTCAAAACGTAGAATAATCCCCCTTATGTTAGGTACTCTCCTTATCGTATCAGGTCCGTCAGGCTCCGGCAAAACCACCCTCTGCCGCCGCGCAGAAGCAGCAGGGCACACAGCCTACTCCATCTCATGCACCACCCGCCAACCTCGCCCCGGCGAAAAAGACGGGGTAGACTATCACTTCCTTACCCCCGATGTATTTGCCGCGAAGGTGGCTGCAGGTGAGTTTTTGGAGCACGCCACCGTACACGGCAACTCATACGGCACCCTCAAGGCCGATATCATCGAGCTGCTGCAACAAGGCAAAAACGTGGTGATGGATATTGATGTGCAGGGCGCGGCATCCATCCGCGCATGCGACGATGCCATCATTCGTCGCGCCTATGCAGATGTATACATCCACGTGCCCTCTGCCGAGCTCGAGGCCCGATTGCGTGGCCGCCAAACCGACAGCGAAGAAGTTATTCAACTGCGCCTGCATAACGCAGCCGAAGAAGACGCCCGCCAAGGAGAATACCAATACGCCCTCATCTCCGGCGACCGCGAGGCAGACTACTCCAAGTTCCTCGCCCTACTCGCTGCCCTTGCCATGCGCACGCAGCTCGCTTAACATACCATCAATACACGATACATCCCCCCCTCCCGGCCGCCCGATGCACCCCCATCGGGCGGCTCTGTTTTCCAAGACTTCAAAACAGGGTGAAGACACTTGACCATCCCCCCCATTATACTCTGTTGCCCAGCTAACACCGGGCTCAAAAGCTCGTCTCCCCCCCCGCGCCCGCTGAGCGCTATACTCTTTTACTTTGTAAATTGTACATACAGAAGAAGGCCGCAAACCTTTCGGTTTGCGGCCTTCGTTATCCCCGGCGGCTATCTACTCTCGCGGGACCTATCGTCCGACTACCATCGACGTGCTGATGTTTCACTTCCGGGTTCGGAATGGGACCGGGT
>SUVK01000036.1 GCA_015062055.1 Akkermansiaceae bacterium | reverse complement strand
CGAGGAGAGATAAAAGAGTTGCGGCAGGAACATTAGTTCCGGGACCAATCACACGCCGAGAAACCGCCGTATGCCATAAATGGCACGTACGGTGGTGTGTGAGGGGGCGAAAGCCCCCTACACGATTATATAGATTGCGATTTTATACCTTGGCGCCACACGTTAATCGTCTGTAGGTGTGGGTTCTATCGGTCTGAGTTCGATACGGGTTTGGGTAACACGGCGGCCATCCGTACCGGTAACGGTGATAACGTAGTCGCGTATCCGGATGCTTTCATTGAGCTCGGGCATGTGGCCCAAGCAGTCGGTGATATGCCCGCCGATGGTTGAGACCCCGCTGTCACTCTCTATTTCTCCGAGATCCGGCAAGGCCTCTTCTAAATCAAACAGGGCCATGGCCCCGCTGGCTATATATTGGTCGGGGCCAACCGGGAAAAAGTCTCGGGCCTCTTCGGCCTCGAACTCGTCTTGTATGTCATTGCCCACAATTTCCTCCAGCACGTCATCCAAGTAAACTTGGCCGATGACGCAGCCGTGCTCATCGACCACCAAGGCACAATGGGTGCGCTCTTTTGAGAAGAAATCCAATAAGGTGTCCAACTTCATGGTTTCGGGGACCACCTTGAGGGTGCGGCGTACGCTCATAATGTCTTTGCTGCCTTTGCGGATGAGTTGCAGCATGTCTTTTACGTGTATCCAACCTTTTACGTTATCCAGATGCCCGTCTGCAATCGTGAATCGACTGTGGCGACTGGTGGAAACCTTCTCCAGATTGAGTTCGAAACTATCGTTGATGTCCAAAAATTCAACATCATTGCGCGGTACAATAATATCTCGCACGGCGCGGTCGTTGAGCTCGAGTGCGTTCTGTGAAATTTCTGCCTCGGTTTCGGTTACTTCGTGACTGCGCTCACTTTCCTCCAGAATATGCGAGATTTCTTCGGCGCTGTGGTGCGTTTCGGGGGTGTAGTGTGGGTCAACCCCGAACACTTTGTGAGCAATCCAGTTGGCCGTGTTGTTAAAGAGGCGAATGATGGGCCCTGTCCATTTGGCGAATCGGGTCATCCAAACGGAAGTGCTCATGGCTACGGCTAGCGGGTGCCGAATGGCCAAGCTCTTGGGTACGAGCTCGCCTAATACCACGTGCGCAAAGGTGAACAGCCCGTAGGCCAATATGTACGAGATGATGCTGACAACCTCCGGCCTCAAGTGCAGGCAAAAACTCAGTATCGGCGAGAGCAGACTTGCGATAAATGGCTCACCCAAGGCACCCAATGCCAGTGAGGCCAAGGTGATACCTACTTGGTTGGCCGAGAGGAAGGTGTCGAGATTATGCACGATGTTGCGCGCCTTGGCTCGCTTGTTGGCCTCTTTTTTGGAGTCCTCGTCAGTTTCTCTCAGTTGGCTCAGCCGCACACGTGCGCTGGCAAACTCGTTCGCTACGAAAAAGGCATTCAGAAACAAAAAGAAGACTATGCTGAGGATAAACAGTATAATCGTGGTGAAACTCGGGTAGTGCCACGTCAGCTGTCTGACTTCTTCTTCAGTTAAAAATAAATAATCTAACATGTCTAAAATGAGTATTGTAGGCCGTTACAGTTTTTCATATACTCCCGTGTCTCGTTTCTCCATCACGGTGAATCCGGCCTTCTTGGCATCGCTTATCGATATGGGCGCCAATATCTTCGGTACATTGACCACACCTATTTTTTTGCGTACCGGGTTCTTGCAATACAAACAGTGCGTCAACGGTGCACGGTCCACCGGACGCATCAGCTCAAATCCTTTGCGACATACCCTGCACGACTTTTCCGGGTCGTCCGGGTTCTCACTTATGTATTCGTATATCGGCATATGCAAGCGCGGGCTATATATATATAGCCCGCGCTCTTAAAATTGTCAATAAAAAACCGTGACTTACCAGCTGGACTTGGTCACACCGGGAATCATGCCGGCATTGGCAAGCTCGCGGAAAGCGATACGGGAGAGGTGGAAGCGACGCATGAATGCGTGGCGACGACCGGTGAGCTCGCAGCGGTTCACCTGACGTACGGGAGAAGCGTTACGCGGCAGCATCGTCAAACCGATGTAGTCGCCCTCAGCCTTCAGCTTGGCGCGGAGGTCTGCGTAGCGAGCCGCGACAGCTGCCTTTTTCTTATTTCTTTCGATCCAGCTTTTCTTAGCCATAACTTTGTAGGCGCAGATTCTACTCTCTTTTTATTTATTGTCAAGCTCAATTTTGTGTTTTTTGAATTTTATTTTAATTTTTGCGCAAATTAGGCGAGAGAGGCTACCATTTATGCAACAAGCCACGCGGGGGAGGTGTATCTTACAGCATGGAAGAGCAACCGGATGAATACGAATTACGCAAGCGGGCAGGGGAAGAGCCCGGGGATATATTAGCGGAAGAAGCAAGGCTGGACGAACTTGGGGTGGGCTTCCCGCTCAATATGATGCATACGCTTTATTATGAGACAAGCGGGGATTCTCCGGAAGAGTTGCGCCCGCATATTGCCGAGATTGTGGTGCAAATGCACCGGGGGAAAAAATCAACGATTCGGATTTATGAACAAGAATAATGACAATAACAAAAAGCCGGGAGTAGTGCGTGCAGCAGGTATGGGCGTGTTTACCCTGGCGATGATAAACGTAGCGGCCATCGTGAGCTTGCGAGGTTTGCCTGCGGAGAGCGTGTACGGGCTAAGCTCTGCATTCTATTATTTGTTTGCAGCGCTGTTTTTCCTGATACCGGTATCGCTTGTAGCGGCAGAGCTCACAACGGGGTGGCCGCAAAAGGGCGGCGTGTTCCGCTGGGTGGGCGAGGCTTTCGGCACCCGAGCGGGATTTTTGGCCATATGGTTGCAGTGGATACAGACAACCATATGGTTTCCCACCGTACTTACCTTTGCCGCGGTGAGTATTGCCTTTATAGGCCCCAATCAGAGCTGGGATGCAGCGTTGTCCTCCAACAGCGTATATGTGCTGTGTATTGTGCTGGCCGTGTATTGGTTGGCAACATTCCTCAACTTCGGGGGCATGCGCTCCAGCGGAGTGATTACCAAATGGGGGGCATTGTTGGGCACGGTTATACCCGCTGCACTGCTTATAGTGCTGGGCTTGGCCTATTGGTTGCTGGGTAATCCCATCGATATCAGCATGAATACGGCAGATTTTATACCCGATCTGTCGAACTTTAACAACATAGTACTTGCTGCCAGTATCTTCTTATTCTATGCCGGTATGGAGATGAGTGCAGTACACGTCAAAGATGTGCAAAACCCCGGGCGTGATTACCCCGCAGCCATTGCTTTGGCTGCTATCATAACGGTGTGCATCTTCGTGTTCGGTACACTGGCTATCGGCTTTGTGATACCGGGCAGCCAAATTAACTTGGTACAAAGTTTGCTGGTGGCCTACGATAAGCTTTTCTTGTGGATTGGCATGCCTTGGCTGGGTAACATCATGGCGCTTTTCTTGGCCTTCGGTGTGTTGGCTCAGGTTGTGGCCTGGGTGGGCGGCCCTTCCAAGGGCTTGTTGCAGGTAGGCATGGCCGGGTATTTGCCGAGAGTATTGCAAAAACGTAATCGCAATGGTGTGCAGGTGGGTATTCTCATATTACAAGGCTGTATTGTGACGTTGTTGGCGACATTGTTTGTGATATTACCCTCCGTACAGACGGCGTACCAGATTATTTCTCAGCTTACCATCATCCTTTATTTGATCATGTACATACTGATGTTTTCGGCTGCTATTTACCTGCGCCACAAAGAGCCTGCGGTTAAGCGCACCTTCCGTATTCCCGGTGGTATCTTCGGTATGTGGTTGGTGGCCGGTGTCGGCCTGCTGAGCAGCTTGCTGGCGTTCTGCTTCAGCTTTATCCCCCCGGGACAAATCCCCGTTGGCAGCCCTGCCGTTTATGTGGGTATTCTCATTGTCGGGGCTCTCATCTTTGTGGCGATTCCCATGGTGATTTATTCCATGCGCAAGCCGGACTGGGCCGATACTCAAGCCAAAGCCGATTTTGAGCCTTTCGGTTGGGAAAAACAAAAATAAGGTTTCAGTATTCGCATTATCATGGTAAACAAAAGGCAGGGGTATGTTCTACCCCTGCCGCATTGTTTCCCTTTATGGTGAGAAATCAGTTTTCTTCTTTATCTACCGTCAGCTTGCGCCAATCTGCCAGCACGGGCGCCAGCGGTCCACTGGCCAAGCGTTTGCCTGTGGCATCTATAACATAAGCGGCGGGCGGGGGCACCATCAGCGGGGCTGCCCCGGGTAGGTTGCCCATGTGCGCGCGCATGGCAACGGGGAAGATTGCCCCGTTTTTATTCATGTGTTGTTCCGCAGCCTCGGCAGAGTTATCAAAGCTTTCGTAGATGAGCTCAACCTTACCCGTGGTTCGCATTTCGGTGTAGGCTGCCATCACCTCGGGCAACAATTTAACGCAATGCGGGCATGTGGATGAGGAACGCACCACAAAATAGTACTCAGCCGTTACATCGGGGCGAGCAGCACCTACATACTGTATTTCTTTGAGTGCTTTGCCAACAGTGCTTGTCGCCTCCGTTTGTTCAAACGCTTCCTGTGCAGCGGCTGCTTTTTTGGCGGCGGCTTTACGTGCTTTTTCTTCTGCTTTTTTAGCTTTGGCGGCTTCTCGTTTTGTTTTGGCGGCTTCTCGCTTTTCTTTAGCGCTTTGCTTTTTCTTTTCTTTTTTGCTTTGGGTGGTTTCTGCCGCCCAAACCTGTGGCGCCGTCAAGCTGACAGCGCCGCTAAGGAGAATCAGGGCTGAAAAAAGTGTGCGGATCATGGGACAAAAAATCTTAATTTTCTTCTTGCGGGGCAGCAAGGGACATCCACTCTGCGGGCATGCGGCAGGGGCGGCCTTGCGGCATTTGGACCAAGGCAAGGCGTTGGCGCACGCTTACACAGAGCTTGTCGTTCTCGACACGTCGAATCTCGGTTTTGACATACATGGAGGATTTTTCGATTTTCTCTAGGCAGGTGTTTACGTGAATGTCATCGGCCAAGAAAGCAGGGGAGTGATAGTGCACTTCGTGGCTCACTAACACCAGGTGGCGCCCTTCTTTAGCCATGGCGCCGTAGTCCATGCCCAATGTGATAGCCATTTTGGTGCGGGCTTCTTCTACCCATCGCAGGTATGCCAAGTTGTGCACCACGCCACCGGCGTCGGTGTCGTAGTACATGACCCTGTAGTTAAGTGTGTATTGAGAATTCATGATAATGTGTGGGGGTTAAATTCCTTCATCGAGCATGGCAAACATGTCCATTTGCAGAATATCGTCTGCCGGTTCGGCCATGGGCAACCCGTGTTCTCGTGATTTTCGGCGGCGGGTTTCTTTGGGCTCTCGGCTGCCGGCACTCATCTCCAAATGGGTGAGTATTTGCTTGGCTCGCTCAATAATAGGCTTGGGCAGGCCGGCAAGGCGTGCTACCTGAATGCCGTATGACTTGTCTGCCGGGCCGGGCAATACCTTACGCAAGAATACGATTTCATCTTTCCACTCACGCACCTCGACATGGCGGTTGCTCACACCGCTGTGTGTGTGCTCCAAGTCGACCATCTCGTGATAGTGTGTGGCAAACATGGTGCGGCAGCCTATTTCATCATGCAAATGCTCGGCTACAGCCCATGCAATCGAGAGACCATCGAAGGTGGCCGTACCTCGCCCGATTTCATCCAATATCACGAGCGATTTTTGTGTGGCGTTGTTGAGAATAAGGGCCGTTTCGCTCATTTCTACCATGAAGGTAGATTGCCCGCGGGCAATGTCATCGCTGGCTCCCACGCGGCAGAAAATGCGGTCTACCAAGCCGATGTGGGCCGATTCTGCAGGTACATATGAGCCCATTTGCGCCATGAGGGTAATAAGGGCCACTTGACGAATGTAGGTGGATTTGCCGGCCATGTTGGGCCCGGTGAGAATCAACACGCGGTCGTGTTCCTCATGCATATCCACATCGTTGGGTACAAAGGAAATATCAGTTTGCACCTGTTCAATGACGGGGTGGCGACCATTTTGAATCAAAAGCACACGGCTGTCATCCAGCACGGGGCGGCAGTAGTTGAAACGTCGGGCAGTTTCAGCCAAACTGAGCAGTACGTCAATCTCTGCCAAGGCCTCGGCACTCATCTGTATACGGTCTATGTAACCTGCCACTTCATCTCTCAGGTGGCAGAAAAGCTCATACTCCAGCTGGCGGGAGCGCTCGTCTGCCCCCAATATCGTGCCTTCCATCTGCTTGAGTTCATCGGTCACAAATCGCTCGGCATTGGCCAGCGTTTGCTTGCGAACATAGCGGTCGGGCACTTTGGCGTAGTTGGCTTTTGTTACTTCTATGTAGTAGCCGAACACGTTGTTGTAACGTATTTTGAGAGAATCAATTCCCGTGGCTGCGCGTTCGCGGGCTTCTAACTGCGCCAGCCATCCTTTGCCCTCTCGAGAGGCCATGCGCAGCTCATCCAACTGTTCGTTGTAGCCATCTCGCATCATGCCCCCTTCTTTAATGGTAACGGGTGGTTCTTCTACAATGGCTCGCTCGAGCAGGGCGGTCAGCTCCCCGAAGTCGCCCAAGTTTTGCAGCAATGGGGTAAAGTGCGCTTGTTTGTTCTCCAATACTCGTAAATCTTCTGCTATATCGGGCAGCCGAGAAAGCGAGGTGCCCAGCGCCAACAAATCTCTTGCGTTGCCCGCGTTTTGTGCTAAACGCGAGGTGAGTCGCTCCATGTCGCGCACTCCCTTGAGGGTGTCTCGCAGTTGGCTCATCAAAAATCCCTCCGAAAGAAAGGTGCCGATGATGTCTTGTCGGCGGGTCAGCTCTTTCAAATCGCAAATAGGGTGCAGAATCCAATCGCGCATTTTGCGAGCGCCCATGGGGGTAGAGGTGCCATCCAGCGTGCCCAGCAAGGTGTTTTTCATGCCGCCACGTGCTTCTACCAAGTCCAGATTACAGCGACTGGCGGTATCAATGAGTACGGCGTTATCGGTGGGGCGCAGGGAGATGCGGCGCAGGTGGTCGGTGCTACGGCGTAACTGGTGTTTCAGATAATGAAGAATTGCGGCTGCTGCGCCCAAGGCTGCTACCAACCCGGCACAACCGAACCCCGCCAGCGAGTGTACGCGGAAGTGGCTCTCCAAGAAGGGGGCTGCCACGCCGGGCAAAAAGGTATAGCCATCGTAATATTGCGAGATGGGCAAACCGGGAAAAAGGTCTTTTTGCTCATCACTCACCAGCATCTCGCGTGGCTGAATACGGGCAACCTCATCGGCCAAGGCTTCAAAGGTGTCGTAATCGGCAACGGTGAGCTCGCCCGTGGTGTGGTCTGCGCAGGCTAAGCCCCAGGCTTTTTTCTCTTTGTAACAGGCTACGATGTAGTTGTGCTCGTTCTCGTTGAGCAGCGAAAGATCTGCCAGTGTGCCGGCTGAGATAATGCGGGTAACTTGGCGCTCTACCAACTTACCGGGTACGGGGGTGTGCATTTGCTCGGCAATGGCTACACGTCGCCCGGTCTTGACCACTTGACCAATGTAGTTTTCGGCGGCGTGGTAAGGTACCCCGCACATGGGGATGGTTTGCCTTTTTGTCAGCGTAAGCCCCAGTAGCGCAGAGCATTCTACCGCATCCTCAAAAAACATTTCATAGAAATCGCCCAAACGGAAAAACAGCCACACGTCTTCCGGTAAGCTCTGCTTCATACGCAGATATTGATCCATCATCGGGCTTATTTTGTTATCCGTTGCCATGCGTGCTGTCATTATACCCATTCGGTTACTCCATTTCAAGCTTTTTATGGTTGTCATGACGGCAGATTTACGTTTGACAGCCTTGGGGCAAAACGCTAGAATGAGAGTGAGATGCAGAAGATTTTATGTTTGCTGTTGTTGGTGTGTTGTTGCGCGTTCGGGTTAGAGCCGAGCGAGGTAGTTGTGGTGTATAACGCCGACAGTCCCGCGAGTTGTGAAGCAACAAAGCGTTATTGTGCCAAGCGATCTATCCCCAAAAAGCAACGATTGCCCTTGCATGGCTTGAAACGCGGCGATATCAGCAGAGCTCAATTCGATTCCTTAGTCAAGCAACCTCTCTTGGTGATGGGGGAAGAGCGTGGTCTTGTGTGGCCTTGTGGCTCGCAGCGCCCCGGTAAAAACATAAAAGCCATGGTGTTGATGCCCGATTTACCCCTGCGTATTACCGAGTCTGCCCCCAAGGGTAGTGGTATGCAGGTGAATGCTGCCGCCTTGGATTCTGAGTTGATGTTGCTGGGGGCTGAGTACCCCTTGGCTTCTTTCGGCAAGAATCCCTATTTCGGCAAACCGTCTTTACCCACAGGGGAAGAGCGCCAGGTGTTGATGAGCGTGTGCCGTATAGATGGGCCCGATGACGCTTGTATTAAACGCATGATTGATGACCCCTTGATGATTGAACGAACCGGGCTTTGGGGGTGGACCGTTGTTGATACCGGTGGCCCCTATAAAGAAGGCGATGCCATGGTAGAGCAGGTGGCCGATATTTGCATCAAAAACAGAATGCCCCTCTTTTACGAAAAAACAAAATCGACCATTGTTGCCGATTACCCGCTTATGCAAAATGTTATCTGTTATTGCGGGTGGTACACGAATCCTCCCAATGGCCCGTTCTGCAAAGACTCCAAGAGCGGTTTTAAGTTTGCGCCCGGGGCGGTGGCGTTTCACTTACATTCATTCAGTGCTACCTCCCTATACAATGGCAATACTTGGGTGTCGGCACTGCTGCAAAGGGGAGCGTGTGTAACGGCCGGTAATGTGGCAGAGCCGTATTTGGGGCCCAGCCTGAATTGTGGGCTTTTCTTTGCACACTTGTTTGATGGCAAAACAGTAGGCGAGGCGGCACTTTTGGCTTCACCCTCAGTCTCGTGGCATTGTATTGTGTTGGGCGATCCTCTGTATCGTCCGTTCCCCCGTACAGGACTTTCCCCGAATAAAAATAATCCTTTTGTGCGTTGGCGTGTCGCCGTTAACCGTAGTAAGGGGAGTTTGGCTGCTTTGCAGGCTACCGTAGATGCAGAAAAATATGGCTCAGCTGCTCCGCTCTTTGCCGAAATTTTTGCCGGTATTTGCCGTGAATCTAATCGCCTGAACGATGCAGAGCGATATTATCGTCTTGCGATGGAGTCTTATAGCCCGCTGCGTGATAAGCTGCGGGCGGGCCTCTGCTTGGCCTACTCTTTCAAAGCTCTCAACAAAAAAAAAGAAGCTGCCGAATTAATGAATAAGCTACAAAAAAAATGTGGCTCTTCCCCGTATGCAGCAGCTCTTCAAAAACTGTTGCCCGATTTTCCGGCAAAATAATCCGCCCGGCGTTAACTCTCGTCGACGTCCTCGTTTTCGTCACCGTGCAGCCATTCGCGGGCTGCGCGGAACACTATTGCCGGGTCTGCGCCGGGTTGACCCAGTTCGTGCAAAATAGCGTCTCTTACCTCTACGGCTGCTTTGAACGCAGTGCGATATCCCTCGAACTGCCTGTCAGCAAAATATTTAACAAACGTATGGCCCTTGCGGGTAATAGCGAGCCGCCAGCCTTGAAAGGCTGTCTTTTTATAGTTGTATCGGGATATGTTTTTTGCTCGCATAAAATTTTGTGTTTTTTGTTATTTGTTATTATCGCACAAAATTGAGAGACGTCAAGAAGGTATTTTAATTTTATATCATTTTTTTGTAAGCGATGACGCAGGCATCTTTCATATCCAAGTAGTATGGGGTAGCGTGCCGAAACCAAGCACCGGTGTTATATATGTGGCGGTTCCCGAATTGCCAGTGACCGGAGCGGTGAAAATGCCCCAGCACAACAGTTTGTGCATTCGGGAAAAATTGCTCGGCAAAGCGATGGGCTCGTTTTCCGCAAGTAAGCCAGCAACGGATGATGTTGAGGGGTCTCTGCGGGGGCCAGAAACAGTGTAGCAACCCGCGCAGATATTTATTGCGAATACCCTCTCGGCGCAAAATCGGGGCTGTTAATTGGCACATGGCGCGAGATAATTCTAAGCGGCTCTCCAGCTTGTCATTACTATCGGGATATGAGGCTATGAGCCGGTGGCATTCTTCTTTGTGTCGCAGGTACTCCCAGCTCCACGGGGCTACTTCTTTATATAGCGCATGGCCATGCATAGCTACAACTTTGCCACCCCAAAAGTTGATGAGGAGCGGCCCGATGTCGGGGTCGTGGTTGCCTGCTATTTCTACCACTTGCACGCCGCGCTCTCGGCAGGCGCGGCGTAATTCTTCTCGCCGTGTTTTGCCTTGCTCTTGCCATGCACATACGCGGGTTTCGGCTGTGTCGCCCACCAATACCAGCATGTCACAACCCTGCGTCAGTATATCGGCCAGTGTGGCTATGGCCGGGGCCTCGCATCGCTCGTGCCCCAAATGCAGGTCCGACACAAAACGCACCACGGCCCCCTGCGGCGGGTCTATGTTTTCTATCGTAGCCAAGTGCTTTTTATTGTTATTGCAGGTTCCTTTGGCGCACGGCTTCATACAGGCATACGCCCGTTGCTACCGATACATTGAGGCAGGGTACGCTGCCGTACATGGGGATGCGGATGAGAAAGTCGCAATTTTCTTCTGTCAGGCGGCGCATGCCATCACCCTCGGCTCCCATTACCAAAGCAATGCCCCCCTTAAGGTCCATGGCATATAGGTCGCGGTCTCCGTGGTCTGAGGTGCCCACAAACCAGATGCCGGCCTCTTTCATCATCTTCATGGTGCGTGCCAAGTTGGTAACTTGCACAAACGGCACGTTCTCTGCCGCCCCTACGGAGACGCGCAACACGGTTTCGGTAATCCCCACAGATTTGTCTTTGGGGGTGATAACGGCTGCTACCCCGGCACCATCTGCCGTACGCAAGATGGCCCCCAAGTTGTGAGGGTCTTGCACACAGTCCAGCACTAGGTAAAGCCCTTGCGGGTGAGCCTCCAGTATATCTTGCAGCGCCCCTTCATCCAAGGCTTTTACCACCGTTTTGGTGGGGGGCTTGTCGTAATGCGGTTGCCCCTTGCCGCGCTGGCGGTCATCGGGGCGTGCAGTGTGCTTATTGGGGCGTGCGGTTCGGTCGTTAAATTTCATGGTCAATTATCAGAGCTTTTGTAAATCCGTTTTGCCACAATGTTGCAGCACATAGGGGCGTTTGTTGTGCATGGGGGCGTGTTTATCATCGAACTGCACGGTGTTGTTGCGGAAGATGATACCCTCTGCCGAGATGGCGTAGATGAGCGGCACGCGGTGCGTGTAAAAGGTATTACCCTCGATGAGTATATTTTGGTGGTAACGTGCTGTTTGTTTTTCGGGGTGTTTAACCATGGGGTAGATGGAGATGATACCCTCGGTAAATTGATAGCGTTGTATCAAATTGTGGTCAAAAAGGTTGTTGATGATTTTGACATCCAGGCAACGCCCGCTTTCATACCACCCTTGGGCATCGCCCGCCAGTAAGATGGCAGACCCGCTCGAGCCGATGAACTTGCAATCTTTTACCAACACCGGCTTGGGGGTGGTAAACAAGGTGCCGCGTGCGCGATTGTGCTGCACCGTGCACCCTATAAAGTTGACAGCCGGGTACCAGTCTGCATTTTCAATGGCATCTCCCTCGCCTATGCCGTCGGGCAGGGGCTCTGCCAAGGTGATTTTTAAGTGTGTTTCGTCAATCTTTTGAACAGAAACGGCCTTGCCGAGTGTGGGGTGGTTCTCCAACGTCTTTCCTTTGATAAACTGTATGTTTTCGCCTGCCTCAAACACCTCAAACCCTACGGCTTGCGGGTGCATGTAGCGTGCAATGATTTCCGTGGGGCTGAGCACTTGCTCTATACCCAAGCAGGTGGAGTGCACGTTGATGGCATCATCCATCATACCTTCGTACACGGCTCCCGTCACATTGATGGTGCCTGCACAGTTGGAGAAGTGTGTGGCATCTGCAGATACGGTGTAAACTCTTCCCTTGGCGCATTTGCAGCCACCACCGTTGATGGTAATGTTACGGCTGCGTTGTGCAATGAGCGCCATGCCTTGGCTGTCGCGGAACACCACATTGTTGAGCACCGTGTCGTTGGCTCGGTATAATACCATGGCCGGATGCGGGCGCCCATAGTGGCGCAGTACCAGTATCTGCCCCTCTTTCAAGCCCATTTTGGAGGCATCGTTAAAGAAACGCACACGCTTGTCTGTTACCTGCTCGCATGTGTTGGGCCATGGCATATCGCCTCCCTTGCCGGTGGCTACCATGCGCCCGTCGGATTCAAAGGCCAAAACGGCTCTGTGGGGGCGCGGTACGCCATCGCCCATCAAATAGTATTTACCCTCTTTTACTTGCCAGCGGAGTTTCTCTGCAAACTCCAGCGTGGTGCTGCCGTCTTTTATCTCGACGATTTTTCCTTCGTTATAGTATGGGGCATCGTGTTTGATGGTGATGTCGTTAAGCTCTACTCCCTCGCTGTCCATAATCAGCACGGGCTGCATCGCCCCGTGAAATACGAAAGTGGAGCCATTGCCGTTGATTTTAAGCCCCTTTTGGCCTACAATAGGAATCCCCACGGGCTGCATATCCTGCTGGTCGTGGTTGGATATATAAAAACTCATCTGCAACGCACCCTCAGGGTAAAAGTGGTATTCTCCCTTGGGTAGATTGATGGTTGTTTGCTTTTTCTCGCACCCTGTATCAGCGGCTCGGTCGAGCATTGTTCGTAATGCCGGGCCGGCATCGGTGCCATCCGTGGGTATGTTGTAGCCGTCTTTGCCCCCATTCAGCTCTTCGCAGGGAATGATGGCTCGGCTATTCTGCTCATACTGCCATTCTGCCTGCCATTGGCTGTTGGTGCTGTTTTCTCCCACTAAGTATAATTTGCGACAGCGCGGCAAGATGCGAAAACTCTTCCCGCTCTCGCCCTCCCATAATACCGTCGAGCCATTGAGTATACGGTATTTTTTGCTGTTTGCATCGCGCGGTGCCGTGCCGCTGAGTACATAATCGTGAGAGGGTACGCATAGCACCTGCATTTGCCTGCCGCTGTACAATTGCTCCACCTTTGCTTGTCTTGTGGTTTGAGCATCGGCACTTGCTGTTGCGGCAAGCATGGCCATGCCGGCGAGATATAGTCTTCTTGTCATGGTGCTAACTTGTTTGGGCTGCTCTCTTTGATTTTACCTGTTTGCATTTTGCGTGTCAACAGAATTTCCTCAGCAGGGTATCGATGGCAGCACCGGCCATCATGAAGCCGAATGTGCCGGTGATGTGGGTGGCAGAGCCAAAGCCCGAGGCGCAGCCGATGCCGCCCTTTTGCCCGGCTTCGCGATCGCAGCTGACGCTGCCATCGCAACGCGGAAATCGCGGTTTTTCGGGCGAGTATACGCAGGGTATGCCTATCTCGGCGCATTTGTCATGTAGGGGGAACCCGTAATCTTTGCGCAGAGTTTTGCGAAGTTGAGAGAGCATGTTATCGCCGCAGGTGCGTGCAAGGTCTGCTGTGGAGATGCAAGAGGCATCGATACGTCCTCCGGCCCCGCCGCATGTGATGATGGGGATTCTTCGCTGATAGCACTCGGCAATGAGGTGGGCTTTGGGGCGCATGGAGTCGATGGCGTCTATCACGATATCGGGTGCGGTATCGAAAAGCCTCTCAGGTTTTGTTACCGTGTAAAAAGAAAGCATGGGGAGCACTTGCACAGCCGGGTTGATGCGGCGTATGCGCTCTGCCATTACCTCTACCTTGGCTTGGCCGTAGGTGCCTTGCATGGCATGTATCTGCCTGTTGGTGTTGGTGATGCAAAGGTCGTCCATATCTTGCAGAATAAGGGTGCCCACACCACTGCGGGCCAAGGCCTCTGCTGCCCAAGAGCCCACCCCGCCAATACCCACCACGGCCACGCGGGCCTCGGATATTTTGTGAGCTGCTGCCACGCCATACAGGCGGGCAATGCCGCCGAATCTTTCCTCATCTATCATAATCTCTGTTAATGGTTTGTATGCTCAAGGCCTTGCCGGTTGCGGCATCTGCCCTAACGACAACACCACTGACGCGGGCCGGGTAGCCACCGATGTCGAGCTTGCAGGGCATGGCCGTAATTTGAGCTTGTAAAACTTGTCGGGCATCTCGGCCGATAATGCCGTCTCGGCTGCCGCACATGCCGACGTCTGTAATGGCTGCTGTGCCGGCCGGCATGATGCGGGCATCGGCCGTTTGCACATGGGTATGCGTGCCGACCACTGCCGTTACCATACCATCCAAATGCACGGCCATGGATATTTTCTCGCTGGTGGCCTCGGCGTGCATATCTACCAGTATGGCTCGGGCTCCGTCTTGTTTAAGCTGCTCGATGGCGGGCAGGGCTGCCAAAAACGGGTTTTCTGCGGCATGGCGCATAAAGGTGCGCCCCATGAGATTGAGTACCCCCACCTTTCCTTTCGGCGTATCGAGGGTAACAAGGCCTTTGCCGGGGTTATTGGGTTGCAGGTTGTGAGGGCGAAGGACTCGGGGCAGGGTATCTATCTGCTCGGCAAGCGTTTGTTGGTCCCACACGTGGTCTCCCAGTGTAATGGCATCTACGCCGTTTTCTAAAAACTCTTTGACCAAAGGAGGGGTGATGCCTCGACCTCCGGCGGCGTTTTCTCCGTTGACTATGACGGCATCTGCCCCGAACTCCGCCCGCAATTCGGGCACAGCCCGATACAGAGCCCGCCGCCCGGGCTCCCCGACTACGTCTCCCAGAAAGATGAGTGTTATCATTTAGCTTTAGGCCCGCAGGGTACCACCGTTACGGGAATCTTGGCTGCGCGCACCAGTTTTTCAGCCGTGTTACCCAGCAAGATTGAGGTGAGCAGAGAATGGTGGCGATTACCGATGACCAGTATGTTGATATTGTGACGCCTACAAAAATCGTGCACGCATTCTACAATGTCATCTGCTTCTTCTGCTTTGCCGTAAATAGGAATCTCGTATTGGTTGCTGATGGCTTCTGCCAACTGCTTGGCTCGCCTGTCTGCCATGGCCAAGATGCAGTTATCGCATTTATCTTCTATTTGTGGCACGGTTGCAAAGCCCCCCAGCATGTCATCTGCAGCCATGCTGCCTACGGCATCCATCATGCAGGGCTCTACGGCATGCAGTAGATACATTTTCCCCCCCGTCTGCCTGACTAAATTGGCCGTAAAGTCAAGCACACACCGACTATCTTCCGAAAAATCCGTTGCTGCAAGTATTCTTACCATAGTGTTATTCTAGCATGTGTGCGATGAATATCCAAGAATAAAATACCGTTTCTGCCGCCAAATCAGAAATTTAAATTGGTGCGGTAGGTGTAAATACCTTTTGCCTGGTGTGTTTTGCCATCGAAACGCCATACCTCGGCGAGTTGTTTATCGGGGGCGCCTTGATAATACGGTGTATGGTGGCGGCGGAACACGTAGACGATGTCGCCTGTCTTCGTGTCGGTAAAGTGTAGGTCTACCGGTATGTCGAGCGCATGCAAGTCATTTTCGGAGAATCCCGATGGTGCTTGCTGCACATAGTGCCAAGGGGTGAAATGGTCTGCAAAAAATGATTCTTGCGCGAAAAAACGGCAAGAGCTCATGGTGGCAACCAAGGCAAGGGCTGTCAGAATAAAACGGTATTTCATGGCTGTGCCGGCAGGTTGAACACGGGCTCGGGCAGTTCTTCTGCCGCATCTTTACCAACGAGGTCGCCTACGTCTTTGAAGGTGACAAAGATGAAGAAGAAGAGCAACAAGAAGATGAAACCGGTCATAATCCAGTCCAAAAACTTACCGCTTACCGGCTTACCCTTAATCATTTCGCAGAATCCCAGCACAACGTGCCCACCATCTACTACCGGCAGCGGCAGTATGTTGAGCACGGCCAAGTTTACGTTGAGCACCACGGCAAACCACAGCAGCAAACGCCAGCCGACTTCTGCCGGTAGCTCCATCATTTGATACATGTGAGAGCCGATGCCCACGGGGCCGCTCAGGTGCTCCATGCCTACGCTGCTGTTGGGGGCAAAAAGCTTTTCGAGGGTGGTACCCATCCATTTTAAGCTTTGGTTTACCTGCTGCTGCGGGTTGGGGTACTCGTAGGCGCGTCGGGCTTCCTTTGCGGGATTACCCCAAGCAATACCCAGTATGGGGGTGGCATTTGCTTTATTTTGCCAGTTGTCGGGGATGGCGGGGGTGAGTTTGACGGTTTGTGCGCTACCGTCGCTGTTTTGTACTGTCAATTCAAGCTCTTTTGCTTTCTTCGATTCTTTGACAATGGCAAAGGGCGTGTATATTTTTTGCCCGTTAAGGTGGGTTATTGTTTGCCCCGGTTGCAGCCCTGCGCGTGCTGCGGGAGAGTTGGCGATTACCGAGCTGATTAACGCTGTATCTGCCGGGAAAATGCCGATTTTTCGCATGGACGAGCGTTGCCACCAATTTGTGGGGGTTTGAGTGTAAGCCGTCTGAATGTCGAGCGTTACATAGCTGCCGTCTGCTTGCGGGCGGTCTACCGTCAGGTTGATGGTTTCGTGTTCGCTTAAGGCAATCAGTTCGGTAACACCCTCCATGTTACCCATCCATTTCGTAACGGGTTGCCCATCGATTTTTCGAATGATGTCGCCCGGCAACAACCCTGCTTGCATGGCCGGTGAATTATCTTCCAAAAGCCCGATTTGCGTGTTCGGCATCTCGGCTACAGGTTTGCCGATGCACCATACAATGCAGGCAAAGAAGTAGGCCAGTAAAAGGGAAAATAAGGGGCCGGCCGCTGCGATGATAATCTTGTCTTTTGCCTTTAGCGGTTTGAGGTCTTTGGGCAATTCTGCCTTGCCCTCAATGTTCTGCATGTCTTCCAGCTGGGGCAGGGAGACAAAACCACCGGCGGGAATCCACCCCAATCCCCATTGCACACCCCATATCTTCTTGCTCCATATGGGCTTGCCGAACCATATCTGGAAGCGGTCTATATACGCCCCGCGCCACTTGCCTGCCAGAAAATGCCCCAACTCGTGTACGAATATCATCACGTTAAAGAACATGATGACGATGAGGATAATCCCTATGGATTGAAGTATTGATAAAAAAGTGTCCATAATGTCTTCTTATTATGCCTTTTCTTCGGGGGGGCTGCAAGTCGACAGATTGACATAATGCCCCTATATTTTTACAGAGTAGGGGTGCCGAGTGGGGGGCTGTTGTTACATTTCTTGCAGAAAACGCAAGGTCTCGTATAGCTTATCGGTAGGTTTCACTTTTTGTAGCCTGGGGAATCGGCGGTCGAGGGTTATGTAGTCATTATGACGGGTAAGCAATAATTTTTGCCCCGATATTTCGACGTGGGTAATGTGGCGGCGTGTAGCCAGTATTTTGATTTTGTGGCAGATAAGTAGATTTCGGGCTTGCCGCGGCAGCTTGCCGAAGCGGTCCGTCCATTGGCGCTCCAGGTCATCTACGTCATCCGTCGTCATGGCTTTGGCCAGTTGTGTGTAGCAACTCATGCGCGTTTGGGTGCTTTCTACCCAGGCGGATGGCACATAGGCACCGATGAGTTTGTCGGCATCTGCTCTTGTGGACATGGAAGCCTCGCTGACGCAAAGGAAGTCTGCCTTGAATTGCGCCTCGGCTCGTATGGATGGGGCTTTGCCTTGCAGATGGTCTATGGATTGTCGCAAAAGCTGGCAGTACAGCTCGAAACCAATGGCGGCAATATGCCCGCTTTGCTGAGTGCCCAGTAGGTTGCCGGCGCCGCGTATCTCCAAATCTCGCATGGCTATTTTGAAGCCGCTGCCCAGCTCGGTATATTGTTTGATAGCGGCAACTCGCTTGCGGGCATCGCCGGTGCACAGGGCTTCTTCGGGCAGCAGAAGGTAGGCGTAGGCGCGGTGCCCGCCACGCCCTACGCGCCCTCTGAGCTGGTATAGGTCTGCCAGTCCGAAACGGTCTGCGCGGTCGATGATGATGGTGTTGGCGTTGGGGATGTCGATGCCGCTCTCGATGATGGTGGTGGAGAGCAAGATATCGGCTTTGCCGTTGATGAAATCTCGCATCACGCACTCCAAGTCGCTTTTATCCATTTGGCCGTGGCCTACAACAATGCGGGCTTTGGGGGCGAGTTTTTGCAGGGTTTCGGCCATTTTGTAGATGGACGACACGCGATTGTGCAGGAAAAACACTTGTCCGTTGCGTGCTAATTCTCTTTCGATGGCGCGGGTAATAAGCTCTTCGTTATAGGGGCAAACAGCTGTTTGTACAGGTAGGCGGTTGAGGGGGGCGGTGTCTATGGTGCTCATGTCGCGCGCGCCCATGAGTGCCACGTACAAGGTGCGGGGGATGGGCGTGGCCGAGAGGGTGAGCATGTCTACCATGCGGAACATGCGCTTGAATTGCTCTTTATGACGCACGCCGAATCTCTGCTCTTCGTCGATAACGGCTAAACCTAAGTCTTTAAAATTAACATTCTTCGAGATGAGCCTGTGTGTGCCCACCACAATGTCTACCGTCCCGGTGCGCATGCCTTCTATGATTTCTGCTGCTTTTTTGGCGGGGGTGAATCGGCTGAGCAGCTCGATGCGAATGGGGTATTCGCTCATGCGACTTCGAAAGGTGCGGTAGTGTTGGTCTGCCAGCACGGTGGTGGGGGCTAATATGGCCGCCTGTTTGCCTCCGGTTACGCATTTGAATGCGGCGCGTATGGCTACCTCGGTCTTGCCGAACCCGACATCTCCGCAGATGAGGCGGTCCATAGGGCGGGGGGACTCCATATCTGCTTTGCATTGGTTGATGGCTCGCAGCTGGTCGGGGGTTTCGCGGTAGGGGAAGGATGACTCAAACTGCCACATCCACGAGGAGTCTGCGGGGTGGGCATAGCCGTTGTTGCTTTCGCGTTCGGCCTGCACCTCAAGCAGTTGGGCTGCATAGTCCTGTATGGCTTTTTCGGCAGCCTGGCAAGCGCGTTTCCAGCGTGCGTCGCCGAGTTTTGAAAGCTCGGGGCGTTTGGCTCCCAGCCCCACGTACTTGGAGACTAGATGCCCCTGGCTGAGCGGTATACGCAGCAATACGCCACCTGCATATTGAATATGCAGCTCTTGCTCGCCGGTTTTTTCATCTTGCACAATTCCCTCAAAACGCCCCAACCCATGCGCCGCGTGTACCACGTAATCCCCCGGTACTATTTCGCGCAACGGGGCTTGGGCTCGCTCGCGGCGCAGGCGGTCTTCACGGTCGGCGTTACGGCGTGTGTGCGGTGAGGTGTAGCGCCCGAATATCTCGGCAGCCGACAGTACGGCCAACTTGGCACCCGGCACGGTAAAGCCGAAGGGCAGGTCGCCATCTCTGCTTTGTACGGCGCTCCAGGCCTCATCTTCGCCGCAAATTTCTTCAAATCGGCGTTTCTCTCCCTCGTGGGGGAAAAACATGATGACTCTCCACTTCTCGTCCTTCCATTTCTGAAGGCTTAACTTGGCCATGGCGCGGCGTGCTTCTTGCATGACGAAGTCGCCGGTATCGAAGGTGCCCAACGGGGTGCCGAAAAAGGCTAACGGGTCTTTTTCGTTGAGCTTTTCGAGCTCGGGTACCACATCTGCAACATCGGGCGGGGTGTCGAACACCAGCACATCGCCGGGCTCCCCGCAACCGGGTAGGCTGATGACCCAGTCGTCTTTATCGATGAGGTCTCTCAGCAAGCGGTCTGCCGGGGGCTCGTCGAGTATCAGCTCGGCCTCGTTGAGTTTGCGGAAGGAGAGTTGGCTGTCGACATCAAACGCGCGTATGCTCTCTAATTCATCCCCGAAAAACTCCATGCGCAGTGGCCAGGCCGATTGCAGGGGGAATACATCGAGTATGCCGCCTCGCAAGCTCCATTGGCTCCGGGCTATGACTTGCTCCACCCGCTCAAATCCGTATGCCGTCAGTTTTTCGGTTAGTGACTCGGGGGGTATCTCTTTACCCACGCTCAGGTTCACCGTTGCGGCAGAGTTTGCACTGAAAACGGGTGCTTGCTGGTTGAGGGCTGCTGCGGTAACGACGATGATTCTCGTTTTATTTGTTTCGGCAGAGATGGCTCGCAGGGCTTCCAGTCGTTCTGCTGCAAGGTCGGGGTCGCTCAACCCGTTGTTGATGTGTATCTCTCTCTCGGGTACAAATATGCCCTCGCTATCCCATAGCGGTAATTCTGCTGCAACGCGTTCTTGCATGGGCAGGGCATCTGCCACCGCCCATATGCGCCGGGCCTTTTTGCTTTGGGCTGCTATCAAGGCGACAATGAATGAAAGCGATGCTACACAACTGCGCGGGAATATCAGCGGGTTTTCTCGCGTGTTCCCCTCATGCAGCTGCTCCAGCTCGGCTTTGAAGCTCGGGCTGCGGCCTACATAGCCTGTGATGGAAGGTAACATGCCTTTACGTGTATACAGACATACCGAAGAAACGGGGGCGTACCCCGTTTCTTCGGACGTATAAATTGCTGAAATCTTTATGCCCGGGTTACAGTCGAATGGCTGCGCTGCTCCAGGTAAGGCCGGCACCGAAGGTAACTAAAAGTATAATGTCGCCCTTTTTGGCCTTGCCGGCGCGCACTGCTTCATCGAGCGCAATGGCGCATGCAGCACCCGAGGTGTTGCCGTACTTCTGCAAGTTGATGAAGACTCGCTCTACCGGAATCCCCAAACGCTGTGCCACCGCGTTGATGATGCGCAGGTTGGCTTGGTGCGGTATCACGAGAGCCACGTCTTCGGGCTTGATGCCCGTACGGTTAATCAGCGACAATGCTGAGTCTTTCATGTGCGCTACGGCATGGCGGAATACCTCGTTGCCGCGCATGGCCAGTGTGTAAAGCTTCTCGTGTATGTTTTCCTCGGTCGTGGGTATGGCGGAGCCACCACCGGGTACCATCAACAGGTCGGTAAGTGTACCGTCCGAGCCGATGTCGGATGCCAGTACGGCACTGTCGCCCTCAATACCCGTGCCGGTGCGTAACACTGCTGCCCCGGCGCCGTCGCCGAATAATACGCAGGTGGAGCGATCTTCCCAGTTCACGATGTGGCTGAGTTTCTCGGACGCGATGATGAGCGCGGTCTTGGCCTGCCCACAGCCTATGTACTGCACGGCCGTCTTAAGAGCAAACAAGAACCCTGAGCATGCTGCCGAAATATCAAAGGCTGCGGCATTCACTGCCCCGATGTTGGCCTGCACGTAACATGCGGTAGACGGTGTAAAGGTGTCGGGGGTTACGGTGCCTACAATAATCAAATCAATCTCTTCAGGCGTGATGCCGGCAGATTCGATGGCTCTCAACGCTGCTTGCGTGGCCATGTCACTGGTTTTCTCGCCCGGGGCTGCAATGCGGCGTTCCTCGATGCCGGTGCGTTCGATAATCCACTCGTTGGAGGTGTCTACCATCTTCTCCAAGTCTGAGTTGGTTAAACGAGTTTCGGGTACGTACGAGCCGGTGCCGATAAGGGCTACCGGCAGGCGTTTGAAAGGTTTCGTGAGATCGTTCATTTCCGTTGGTTTTGTTGTTTGTTACGTCTCTCCCCTATCGGGAACAGCTGCATCTTATCATATTTCTAGAGTGAACGCTAGCTTTTTTTGAGTTCCTACAGAAAAAATGTGTTTTTTTATGAAAAAAAAGCCCTCTCCCGCAAGGGAAAGGGTTTTGTAAAATCAACGCATATCCAGTATCGGTACCAACAGGGGGTCATCAGGGCCTATGTACTGAGAGAGCGGGCGGAAGAGGGTGTTATCCTCCAGCTGCTCCAGAATTTGCGCAACCCAACCGGCAGAGCGGGCAATAGCAAATATCGTGGTGAACATACGCGTGGGTATGCCCAAGCTGTAGTATACCGAGGCAGAGTAGAAATCTACATTGGCATTTAACCCCTTGCGGGCGCGTACCATGCGGGCAATTTTGTCGCTCATGCGTATCCACTTCGGCTCGCCGATTTTTTGGGTAAGTCGAATCGCGATACGGCGCAGTTGCGGTGCGCGCGGATCGAGTGTTTTGTACACGCGGTGCCCCATACCGAAAATCTTTTCTCGGTTCGCTAATTTGTTGTTGATGTATTCCTCTACATTTTCCTCGCTGCCGATTTCTTTGAGCATTTCGATAACGGCCTCATTGGCGCCACCGTGCAACGGCCCCTTGAGGGTGCCGATGGCTGCGGTAATGCAGGAGTACATGTCAGAAAGCGTAGATGCCGTTACACGTGAGGAGAAGGTGGAGGCATTCATGCCGTGGTCGGCATGCAAAATGTAGGCTACGTCAAGAATATGGGCCTCTTGCTCATCGGGCTCAGTGCCCTTAAGCAGCCACAGGAAGTGCGCGGCCTCACCCAAATCCGTGCGGATGGGCGGCAAATCCAACCCTTGGCATATGCGGTAGTAATACGCCGCCATGACCGGTATCTTCGCAATGAGAGAAAGCCCAATCTCCTTCATCTGGGTCGGGTCTTTCGTGCGGTCGTCATACATGCCCAGCATGGATACAGCCGTGCGCAGGGCGCTCATCGGGCGGGCGGTCTTGGTAGCCGTGCGGAAGAAATCAAGAATGGGTTGCGGCAGTTCACGGTCGTGGCGCAGGCGCTGCTCCAGCCCTTCCAACTCGTCGCGGTTGGGCAGACGCTTATTGAGCAAAAGATAGATAATCTCTGTGAAAGAACAGAGATCCACCAAATCCTCAATCTCGTATCCGCAGTAGAGCAGGCGCCCCTCCTCACCGCGTACATCGCTCAGTCCGGTCTCATTGGCAATCACGCCCTTGAGCCCCTTGTTAAACATGGGTTTATCTGTTGTCTGCTTGTCGTTCATTCTTGTTCTGTGTCGGGTATGTGTACCGAGCGCAGGTTTGCCCCACGCTCGGTGGTTAACTTGTTACGGGGCAGATTTTCCGTACTCACTTCATCAGAAGTTGTACCAGGCATCTACCAGCTCGCCGAAGGACTTGACCTCTACGTCCTCTCGGCCCTCCAACCATGCCTTAACGGCTTGGCGCTGGGCTTCGTTCGTTTGGGTCGGGTCCTCTGCGCGGGCCGTGATGTTGCAGCCGGCATCTGTCATGTTGCCTTCGCAATTCAGCCCGTTTGCTTCTATGCAGTCGTTCACGAATGCGTGCAAAAATTGCTCGCACTCGGGGGATTCGATATCGCCCTTGTAGTCAAAGGTGAACTCAAAGCAAAGCTCGCGGAACTCGCCCACACGGTATTTCTTGCGCAGTCTTTTCTTCATGGTGCGCTGAGTATACGCTTTCTCTCCCCTCTTGTCAAGCGATTACTTCATATCCGATGCTTTTTGTGTGGTTTGATTTTCTGATTTTCAAAATCTCGCTTGTGTCATACTTTTTTTAGAAAAATCATTTTATGGTTGACGAAGTCGCGCTCTTTCTGTATAATCCGCCTCACACACTTCATGGAGCGGTGGCTGAGAGGCTGAAAGCACCCGTTTGCTAAATGGACGTACTGCGTTAAACAGTACCGGGGGTTCGAATCCCCCCCGCTCCGTGTAAAAAGCCCCGCGAATGCGGGGCTTTTTTGTTGAAAACAGCGCGATATTGAGTGGGTCAAGTCGGGTCAAGTCCTAACATTGTGGAATTTGATTTTTTATACTAAAATTCGCCCACATTCGATTAATACTCTTAACCGGTAGTTTTGAAAGTTGCGATAACCATATGCGCGGCGTTGAATCAGTTTCATTTTTCTATAAAAGCCCTCAGTAATTTCTCTCCCCTTTAGTATACGCAGATTAGGTTCTAACATTTTACCTTAATTTTCAGTCGCTTCCTTGCTCCATCTTTCCCCATTGCACTTACCTTGTGATAATAATAACCATGCGCAAAGTTTTCTTCTCCTCCATGCTCAATCTTTTTGTGCGTTTTATTATTACTTTTCTCCGTCTTTTTCTCTTTCGCCATCTGGTCATTCCACAATGTAAGAAGAACAAAAAATCCCGCAATACAAAATCGATTGCGAGATTTTTTCAGTGAAATTTCACTTATGTGAAATCTACTATTTTACAGCGTACGCTGGTATGTTCCATTAGAACATTTGTAAATTTTGACTTGTCCGTTGGCATAAGTTACAGCAACAGTATCACCTTGCACATTAGCAGATACTGCATTAGAATCTCCAACGGTGCGCTGGTAAGTGCCATTGGATGCGTTGTAGAGTTTTACTCTACCGCTTTCAATTTTTGCGACGTATATCATAATATGTTTATTTGTTTTTTGTTTTTTTGTTTTTTTCGGCAGAACCGACTTTCCACGGGATTGCGGGAAGATTGTATTATCTACCAACTCCTAGAAACGAATTCCTAAAAGTTTCGTCGTATCAGCATTCATACTATCGCTGGTTTTACAACAGATTTAACCGAAATCAAACCAACTTAATACAAAAAATGGGGCGATTTATTTTGTTTCAGCTTGAGATTCTGACGATATCGGGCTTTCCCCCACGGATTCATTAGAAGTATCCTTAATGAAGAAATATATTTTGTATCCGGTACTCATAACGTCTATCAGTATACAGCATTCCGAATGCTGATTCCTTCCTTATCTAGTTTGTATCAATATTATATAGAAAATCAAGCTGAATGAAAAGTTGCTTTGGAGCTGGATTTTGATATCAAAAAGCAATTCAAGTAGAAAAAAATTAATAATTTCCATTTTTTTGTTTGACATCAGCATTCGGAAAGATGACCCGACAATTTTTCATCATGAAGCAAAATTATATCGCAAAAAGTCTTTTAGCCGGCACCGGAGTATCTGAGAATGATGCCGCCCGTTTGACCTTGGAAGCAATTGAGACCCTAGGAGAATTGGCCACGGGGACAAGCCGCCCCGAGCTGGTGACTCTGCTCCGCCGGGTGATTCAGGCAGGCGTGGCAGCCGTGAAGGCGGCAGAGCATACCGTGCCCCTGAGTGT
>SUVK01000035.1 GCA_015062055.1 Akkermansiaceae bacterium | reverse complement strand
TTCCACAAGGGGGAAGGACTCATTGTCGTCCTTCCCCCTATCCCCCCATCCTGCTAGGGCAGTTTGGGCTCCTATGGAGACTTTTTGGGCGGGCTTTCGGTGTCGCATTTGATTTTACAACTTGCAGAAGGGGGAAACCACACCCTTTTCTCTTGCCAATGTTTTTTCTTTTTGATACCATGAGGCCAACCATGAAATCATACCCCATCATCACTTTATGCATAGCGATATTTCTTGTAACGAGCCTGAGTTCATGCAATAATGAAGCAGATGAGAGAAAGCAAGAAGCCGTTTCTATTTTAGAGCAACGGGGCATCATCAGTGAGTTGAGCTATGAGAAAGAGTCGATGGCAGCAGCCCGAGGTGGTGATACAGAATTATTGAAACTCCTTATTGCAGCCGGTGCGAATATAAATGAAGAACATCTCCAATGGGCCGCAGCGTATGCACACGAGGAAGCCGTAAAGATTTTGCTGGAGCACGGAATAAGCGTAAACCCGCCCGGCAGAAAGGGCAAACTGACACCCCTGCATTTTGCAGCATCCGGCGGAAATGAGAAAATTGTCCGGCTGTTTCTTGAAAAAGGGGCAGATGTAAACAGTCGATACATAAATGACGGAGACACCCCCTTACACGGAGCAGCCAGAAAAGGGAACCCAAAATGTGTCGAATTACTACTGAATGCAGGCGCAAACATAGACTCGCAGAATATACACGGCGACACGCCGTTACATATCGCAGCCATGCAAGGGCATCACCAATGTGCTAAAGCGCTTCTGAAAGCCGGAGCAAATCCCCACATCAAAAACGAAGACGGGAAAACTCCGATTCAGGTAGCGCACGGGAAATGCACGGAAATACCCGAAATGAGAGGCGTAGAAAAGGAAATGAACTAAGCGAGGGAACAATTATATCTCTCTGAGAGACTCATCGGGCATCCGGATACTTGGACGAGGGGCCATAAAGGTTTGTTCCCTTTTGAGAATCTAAACACATAACAACAATCATAACAAGGCCAAGGGTACCTCTGATTATTTTATATATTAATTCCAAACGTCCCATAGAATCCTCTACTTTAATCATAGCCGCTAACGATTGAGCATTGCTCATATCTTCCAACAATTCAATGGTAGTACAAAGCTCGGCAACGCCCAAACCTTGCATGAGCACCCATACACCTATCGCCCCCGGCGTCGACACACCTATGTCATGCAAGCGTTTTACCAAAAGCGGCAATAACAACAATGTATATACTATTATCTCTATTATCGTCACGACGTATAATTGAGAGATAGCAGACTTCAAACCTCTGCCGGTAACAAGAACTTCAGCAAGGTCTACTCCTATGATAACTCCCATAATGGAAGAAACAATGACTAAGAGAAATATGCAGCCTAACCATTTTCCCCAAAATTGAGCACGGGTATATCTTCCTGAATAAGAGAACCAGCCGGGCTCCGGCACTATAACCGGAGTAGACGGATTGTTAACCGGCGGGACGGGAGGGAATGTAGAGTTTTGACGTTCGTCCATATGCGTAGGGATTAACCAAGTATCAAAATAGTCAACAATCTCTGCATAGTCAAGCGTAATCGGACTGTTTGCCACGGCAATTTAACAAAAAATAAGATTTTACCATACAAAAAATCACCCGTTCCATAAGGCAAAGAGCTTTATCAGAATACGGCAGACCGGACAGAAAGCGAGAAAAAGGTGCAACTCTGTCAGATTTCGGGGTTGACCGCCGGGCGATATAGTGGCATAATAGCGTGCGTTATGAAGACACCTGTAACTGTAACCGTGACCGGCGCCGCCGGCAACATTGCATACTCCCTCCTGTTCCGCATCGCAGCCGGTGAAATGCTGGGTGCAGATCAGCCCGTTATCCTTAAGCTTCTCGAAATCACCCCCTGCCTTGAGAAACTCAACGGCGTGGTGATGGAGCTGCAAGACTGCGCTTTCCCGCTGGTGCAGGAGATCGTAGCTACCGATGATCCCGCCGTGGCATTCAAGAACGCCGACTGGTGCATGCTGGTGGGTTCCGTACCCCGCAAGGCAGGCATGGAGCGCAAGGACCTTCTTTCCATCAACGGTAAGGTATTCGTGGGCCAAGGCAAGGCAATTGCCGAGAACGCCGCCCCCGGCTGCAAGGTATTCGTAGTGGGCAACCCCTGCAACACCAACTGCCTTATCGCCATGCACAATGCTACCGGCATGCCCAAGGAGAACTTCTTCGCCATGACCATGCTTGATGAGTACCGTGCCAAGGCTCAGCTGGCCGACAAGGCCGGTGTACAGGTATCCGATGTCACCAACATGACCATCTGGGGCAACCACTCCGCCACCCAGTATCCGGACTACACCAACGCCAAGATTTGCGGCAAGCCCGTGACCGAGGTTATCTCTGACACCGAGTGGCTGCAGACCGACTTCATCAAGACGGTACAACAGCGTGGTGCCGCCATCATTCAGGCTCGCGGTCTTTCCTCCGCAGCTTCCGCTGCCAACGCCGCACTCATGACGGTTAAGAACCTGACCACCCCCACCGCAGAGGGTGACTGGTACTCCGTAGCACGCTACAGCGACGGCACCAAGTACGGTCTGCCCGAGGGTATCATCTGCTCCATGCCCAGCCGCACGGAGGCAGACGGCACGCTGACCATCGTTGAGGGGCTGCTTATCGACGAGTTCTCCCGTGGCAAGATTGACGCCTCTTGCAAGGAGCTGCTTGAAGAGCGCGCAGAGGTGCTCGGCTAAGCCAACTGATTATTCAACATATACTCAAACACCCGCAAGGCAAAACTTGCGGGTGTTTTTTTGAACGATGTAGAGGCGGTTCTGAAAAAAATCAGCACTTATCAGACATCCACCCCTTCAACTTGGCAAAGGCCAACACCCCAAGGGCACCGATAAGGCAAACCCCGGTAAACCACAAGCCCCAGCCGTTGGTAAACACCATGGGAGCAAAGGTGACAAGCGCAATTTCTACAGGCGCAATGAAAAGATAAGCAAGTGCATAGCTGTCCAGGCAGCGGGAGCGCATATCGGGGTCTACCACACGCAACAAGGCAATACCCATAGCCATGGTACCGGTAAACCAGCCCCATGTGAAAATGGCTTTTTCAAACCAACACTCTTTTTGCATCAAACGGCCGACGATAAGGACATAGGCCAACGTAAACGCCAAGCCCACCAACAACAGAACGACCAAGGGTTGCCAGTAAGCTACCACTACAGAAAGCTTGATACTGGCAATACCGAACACCACGAGAAAATCGGTCATCATACCGCTCATGTGGCTGATGGTCTGCGGGCAGGTGTACTGCATAGCACCGGTGTGGTCAAAAATTTTACGCAAGATTACCCCCACAACGAAAGCGCAGCTGAATACGGGCAGCTCTAACCCGGGCACCCATATACCCACCAGCTTACTCAAGCCATAACCGCCCAAGGCAATTACGGATACTACAATGAGATTGAATGTCAGCGAGTCAATGGAAATGGATGAGCAGGTATCCGTACCCAAGCGGGGGCGCTTCTCCTCCGGCACCAACAGACCGGTACGCAGCTCTACGGGCAATTCATCGTAATCCGTAAGGTAGGCAGTTTGCCCCTTTTTGGTTGCCCACTTGATAAGGGGCAAACCGATAAACACCGAGGCCACAATACCCACGGTAGCCGCCGTCATAGCCAGTGTGAGGATATCGTCATTGCCCAGCTTGCGGAAAGCTTCACCCACGGCCGCAGCCGTGCCGTGGCCACCGCAGAACCCACTGGGCATGGTGATACCGAACCCAGCACCTATCCCAGGCCATATATATACCAGCAACAGCAACCCCAGCAAACCACCCACTGCCCATTGCAAGAGCAACCCGGCTTGCGAATATGCCCACATGCGGCCTATGGAAGCCCCCTGCTCCTCACTGCGTTGAGACGTCAACGCCAATGAACCGAAGATAAAGGCAATGAGTATACTTGCATAGGTACCCATATTTGAGGAAAGCGGCAAAACATCAAACCCACCCGGGCCCAAGGCCAACCCCAAGAACCCCGCAGCTAAACTCGGCGGGATGAAAAACTTCTGCATCAGCCTCAGCTTAACACGCAAAAACTTACATACTAACAACAGGCAAGATATTACGCCCAAATCCACAAACATTGTCCACGGTGTAAAATTTTCCATCATTGCGCGAGCATTATACGCTTAATTTTCAGGAAATCAAGTTTAATCCGTTGCCAAACAACCACATGCACGCTCCAAAATCGCGCCAAAAATGGATTGACATCAGAGGGTTTGGAATGGTATAAAAATGGCACACGCCAGATGTACACAAATGAGGGGCTTAAAGTGGCTTCCTAAGTATCGAAAGAATGGCACCAATTTAAAGTGTAATTGTTTATGAAATTTGCAAAAGAGCCGTTGGCGTATTTATTGCCTGATGAGGAGTTGATATTGGTGCAGGAAATCTGTTTTTCCTTTCATAAAATATCTTTTTTTGAAAAGTTTGCTTTTTGGGCTATGGGAATGCTTATATGCATCGAAATCCTATTAATATTATGTATCGAGAATGAGCTTATATGCGGAATTTTAAGCTTTGTTATATTAATCCTGTTCTTTATCTCCGGATATCATCTCATCAATATTTCGCAATACGGTATTATCACAAATAAAAGAGTTATCTATATTGAAACATTTGGTAGATTTTTACAAAAACATACATCTTTTTCATTGGATACTTTGGATGTCGTTTGTGAACCTTACAGACCTGAAATGGAGGTTGTTAAAATGGAAGTTTACGATTCATCCCCTTATGGGGCCGGGCACTTTATCGACGAATTTGACAAAGAAGAATATTATCAACAATTATACGAACAAAAAAAGAAACTGGGAAATGATGGTAGTGTAATCCTCATTTTTCGAGATACTCAAACAAAGAAGCCAATCTTCACCTTTGAGAAAATCACTCCACCGATATACAAAAAATGGCAATGCAACCGCCCGACAGATTAGCATTTTACATGACACCGAGCATTCATCACCCGACTTTCCAACAACTTAGACTTAATATATCGATTCTGACCGGAAATAAACAACAGCAAATCTGAAGCAGCCCCGAATGTCTCAGAGGAGACAAACTCGTACTTGACACCCATCTGATTCCCTATACAATCTGACGCAGAGGTGCGCCGGTCTTTCATTTCAAAAGCCGGTATAAGATTCATTCCAACCTCATATTACCACAACTCTTGCAGGTTGGCGCACATCAGTCCGGCATTTCGTGACTTTGTTGACGCAGTACCCAATTTTTACAAAATCTTCTGCAAGTTATTGAATAAAATTCGGGGGTAAGGGGTCTGATATAATGAATCCGTTACCCGACATGAAGAACAAAAACATCAC
The DNA here is from genome assembly GCA_015062055.1 of Akkermansiaceae bacterium. Lineage (GTDB taxonomy): Bacteria > Verrucomicrobiota > Verrucomicrobiia > Verrucomicrobiales > Akkermansiaceae > Akkermansia. The sequence goes on along the minus strand of SUVK01000035.1, from coordinate 19,988 downwards.
TCGTTATACATACGAAAACACAGATTTTTTGGGCTGGAGAGTAAGCATCCAGCGTTGTGGCAGAATAATTACCCGCTATTTTTCGGATCTGCAATATGGTTCGGAGGAAGAATCGTTACAGCAAGCCTTGGATTATCGAGATGAGGTATTTGCTCAAATGGCTCGGCACAAAAACGACCTACCCGAGTATATGGACACAGAGCTGGAGCATGTACAAGAGCTATTGAGACAAAAGGAGAGCGGACTATTGCAACACCTTCATCATCGTCGAGGGTCCGATGGTTAACGACCGTGTTCTGACGATTCAATCGCTAAACATCTGTTAGGAAACGTAAGCCCTTCTCCCCTGCATAGAAGGGTTTTCTTTTTAGCTCTTTTGGCATGTCTCAAAAAAAAATACAAAAAAGTAATATTTTTTATTCGATTAACTTTCATGCTTGACATACAGGCATTATCAAGGTACGATAAAGGCGTTACGAGATGGTAAAAAACAATGCGGGCATGGATAGCTCCCCCTATATTTTCAATATTACAGATTAACTCCTACAACATTAAAATAACTTTATGACAACATTAACAAAATGTATATGTGGCGGTATCGTCCTCATTGCTTTAATCGCCATTTTTTATCCAGAAAAAGCAAGCAAAGTCAAAGAGACATTAGAAACGACCGGAGCGGTCGCAATGGATAAAACCCTTTCAAGCATGGTTAAATGGGTAGGAGAAGCAGATGTTGCCATTGAACGATACAAACAGGCTAAAGAAAATAAAAAGAGCGCTCTCATTGCCCTTAAAACAACCAAAAAAAACGCAGAGGATAAAGTAACAGAGGCAGCCATTGCCGCCGCTGAATATCGACAAGAAGGGAAAGAAGCGGAAGCGTTAAAAAAAGACGCCGAAAAGAAAACTTACGAAGAACAGGTAGCAACGCTTGATGAAAAAGTCAAAAAGGCAGAAGAAGAATATAAAAAGTTCTGCAGCAAAGTAGACAAAAAGATAGAAGAAATCCGGATATTAAAAACAAGAGCCGAACTGTTGAAGAACGAGTTGGCGGCAGGCTCCGGTGAAGCAGAGTCAGAAGCACTGAGAAAAGCAAAGGAAGCAGAGGATGCCTTGAAAAGCGAGTGCAACCGCATTGAAGCCGAAATTGAAGTTATGAGTCTTGAGAACTGAAATCATATAAATCTAAAGGCAATATGAAAAAAATAATCGGATATATAGCGGGCGGAATCGCGTTACTCTTCGTGGCCGGGTTGATTTTCTCGGAAGAGTTTCGTATGGAAATGAAACTCATTTGGATAACCGTTACAGGCAGTACAATCGATAAATTGGAGCTACAACTTGACCAAGGAGAATTAGCTTTATCTCGTTATGATCAAGCGGTCAGACTTCAGCAGAATAAGCTTGCTAAACTGTACGGCGTCATAAAAGACGCAGAGATGGGAGAAAAAAAGAACAAAGAAAAAGCAGCAGATTATCGAAAAGAAGGCAAGGAGGATTTGGCTCTGCGCCATGAGGAGGCTGCTAAAAAATGCCGTGAACAAGCTAATCTCGCCGGTTCAAAAGTCGAAAAAATGGAAGAGAGTTTAAAAAAGGTCAAAAACCTGCGCGAAAGAGCCCGTGCAGATGTAAACATTGCACGTCAGAACATAGCAACACTCAAAACCATGGAAGATGCATTGGATGATTCAGGAATTCAAGAGCTTTTGGATAAAGCAGAACAAAATGTAACCAATCTTCAGAGTCAATGTAACCAAATTGAAGCCGAGATAGAAGTTTTATCCTTAACCGATTAATGCAAACATGCCCGAAGGATTCTACGAATCATCATTTTGGTACACAGAACTTGTTCTGCTTATTGCCAGCGGCGCGCTCGGTTGTTGGCTAGCGGGTTTATATATAGAACACAAGAGTAACATGTACTTTGAGACAAGTCCATCGAGCGTAGGCAAATGGACGGGCTGTGTAGTTCTGGTATTAGCGGCATGCGGAGCATTTGGCCCATTAAGCAAAGGATGCCAATGGATGTGTCGGGGAGAGGGTAATAATGAATTTCCGAAACATGCAGCCATATGGGGACCCGCACGAATTCTCAAAGATTTAAGGCCTCAAATTTTTGTTTATTTTTGCGAATTGCAATGCGAAATGAAAGCACTGAACACCAAGATGGTTGAGATAGAAAAAGAGGGTGAAGAAATGCAAAGCATCACAGGCAAAAATAAAGCAAAAGATGAAAGAAAAAGGCTTCAAGCTGAATACGATGCACTTGCTGCCAAGAGCAAAGAAATTGAAGCCAAGGCCGGCACGATTTACTTTGCACTTTTCCTCTCCAATTTAGGTGTCAGCTACGACAATCAAGATATTGATAATACTCTGAAGGATTTGGAGGAAATGCTCAGCAACAAATAATCTTCTTCACTATGAGCGATACGATTAAAGTATTTGGTATCTGGATAGCGATTACCGCCGTACTCTTCGCTGTACTGACAGGAATTCATGCGTGGCTTCATTTTTCTAACTATAATTCAGAGCTGAATATACTGAAAATTCAAGCAGACGATTTCGAGAGCAGACTCAGAAAAGCAGAGGAGAAAGGGGAGCTGAAAGTTAACAAACATGTTGAACAAATGAGCCATCCGCAACTCCGAGTCAAAGGAGAGGAGCTGCGCCGCTTATACAACAGACGCCAGGAAATCATCAAAATCATCACGGAGCGCAGCCAAACTCTCGCCAAGAAAGGGCAGCTCTCAGAAGAAACAATAAAAATGATTAACACGGAGCTAGCTCTTCTCGCTAAAGAAAATCAACGCATCAAACTACACTACATGAAAGTTGTAGCGTATGCCGAATCTGAAGCCGTTGACCGCATGCATGATGCTAACAAACAAGAATCTGAAGCAGAATCTTTGTTGCGGGATTACGAAGACATTATAAACTCCATCAATACCCCGAAATCATTCCGCTAGCACATTACTCACAGTCCAACCCGGTGGGCTGTGAGTGATTAGCTTTACTCTTCAGGAGTTTTAGCAGGAACGAGCAGAGGCAGCAAAAGCTGTTTCAATGGTTCGCAACCGAAAAATTGAGCTTGTTCGATGCGATAAAACTCGATAGAAATGGACTGGAGCAGATGTATTAATTTGGCCTTGAACTCAGCATTACTTTCGATATGATGCCACAAATCAGTCGGGTCGACTCGGTCATTAAGGTCTGCAAGTTTCTTGAAATTAGACTCCAACGAGGGGAAGGCCGCAGCACAAGTAGAAGCATCGGTCATTCCTTGCAAAATAGTAAGCTGCTCTGACAAACCGGTCTCTAAAGCGGCACCGATGGATTGGACGTCATCGGCAGATGCCACACAAGCTGCAGCTCCGTATACGGCAAGAAATAAGAAGGATTGCTTCATGGGGTGAATTTTAGTAAGCGAGGGATGCATTGTCAAGCGGAATGATTGATTTAGCCGTCCATAATGCAGATTTTTCTTGGCAAAGGCCGGATAAAAAGGTAGAATGGCGAGGAAGAACAACCAATTCGGAGCACGCTATGTCTCAATCCATCCTCATTGTCATACCGGCCCGCTACGCTTCTACGCGTTTACCGGGTAAGCCGCTGGTCAAGATTGCCGGCAAGGAAATGATTCGCCGTGTGGCAGAGATTGCAGATTCTATCTGCCGCCACAACGACGACTGTAAATACGTGGTCGCGACGGATGATACGCGCATACTGGACTTCTGTACAGGAGCCGGAATCCCGGTCGTCATGACAGCCGAGACCTGCCGCAGTGGCACAGAGCGCTGCTGGGATGCCGTAAGCCAACAGACAGAACCGCCCGCATTCATTATCAATCTGCAAGGCGACAACCCTCTGTGCCCGCCTTGGGTCATACAACAGCTGATTGATGAATGGAAAGCCACCCCGGCCGACGTGTTTACTCCCTGCATCCATTTGGACTGGAACGAGTATGACCGCTTAGTCGAGAGCAAGAAGACCACCCCCTACAGTGGTACTACCGTTTTGGTAGATAAAGACGGCTATGCCATGGCATTCTCCAAGAGCACAATACCGGCCATCCGCAAACCGGAGAAAGCACGCGCTACGCTCGAAAAGAGCCCCGTACGCCGCCATGTGGGGCTGTATGCCTACACGCTCAACGCGCTCAAAAACTACTTTGAGCTGCCCGAATCCGACTACGAGATAGGCGCCGTAGAAGGCTTGGAGCAAATGCGTTTTCTTTACAACGGATTGCGCGTGAAAATGGTAGAGGTTAATTACCGAGGCCGCAAGACTGCCAGTGGCGTAGACTCCCCCGAAGACATCGAGCGCGTAGAAGCCATCCTCGCCGAATACGGAGAATATGAGCTCTGATACCTCAGCAGAGAATCTTAAAAAGCCACAGCACATTGCCATCATTATGGATGGCAATGGCCGCTGGGCCGAGCAAAACAAAGTTTCGCGCTCGAAAGGGCATGAAACTGGAGGGCGAACAGTGCAAAGGGTTATTGATCTTTGCCTGGAAAAGGGCATCCCTTGGCTCACGCTGTACGCATTTTCTACCGAGAACTGGGGACGCTCTAAAATAGAGGTGAACTACCTCATGAATATGTTGGCAAAGTTCTTGGAAGAACGACTGCCCGAACTCATGCAAAAAAACGTGCGGCTGCATGCCATTGGCGAGCTTGATATGCTGCCGAAAAAATGCCGCAAACGGCTTGACCATTGTTTAGAGGCCACCGCAGGAAACACTGCGCTCAACGTAGTGCTGGCACTCAGCTACGGCTCACGTCAAGAAATTACAGCAGCCGCTCGCAGACTGGCAGAAAAAGTACAACAAGGCGAACTGACCCCCGCAGATATAACACCGGAGCTGTTCGGCAACCACCTATACACAGCCGGCATGCCCGACCCCGATTTACTTATACGCACCAGCGGAGAGATGAGAATCTCTAACTACCTGCTCTGGCAAATCAGCTATGCAGAGATTTGGGTAACTGATGTACTTTGGCCGGATTTCGGGCGTACCGAACTGGACGAAGCCTTGCAAGATTATGCCACGCGTAATCGGAGATTCGGTAAGAGATAAAGTCGCATTTACTCCCCGCTGTGTTTCCCGAACACAGCGTTTTTTCTTCTCTTCTCACGCGAAAAAAGATTGAGGATTCCGAATTCGGCAATAATTTTGAGAAGAATTGGCACATTTTCTCAAAAAGGGAGATTGACGTGAGGCAAAAGATGGTGTAGTATTAGGAAAGGTGCAGGACTCTCGTCCGTGCGCCGAGGCTTAATATCTTACCACTCTCCGTCCCGTGTACTCAAACGAAAATTATCTTTTGGAACTTCTGGTGGAAGCAGGCGCCATAGACGCCGGCACTCTCGATGGTATCAAGGCCGAGCTTTCCCCGCTCGACAGTGCCATAGACTTCCTCGTCAAGAACAATTATCTGACAGCAGAATACATTGCACAGGTAGCAGCCTACAACTCATCCATGGAGTATGTTGACCTGAGCGCGTTCGATGTAGATGCGAACATTATCGCCTCGACCAGCGGCGAGCTGGCAAGGCGCGTGGGTTTCCTACCCATCGGAGACGACGGCTACTCATTGCAGGTAGCTATCACGGACCCCTTCGATATGGAAACCCTGGATAGCCTGCCTCAATTTTTAGGGCGAGAGATTTCTTTTTTCGTAGCCTCTGAACCCGGGCTGAAGAAGGCATTAGATAAGTATTACCCGGAAAAGAAGAAAGTAGGCAAAGGCGATGGGGAGGCCCCAATTATTGAGCTGATTGACGACATGTTCAACGAGGCTCATGAGATGAGGGCGTCGGATATTCACATTGAGCCGATGGAAGACCGCATACGCATGAGATACCGCGTAGACGGACGCTTGGTAGAGGTTGCCAACCACCCCAAGAAACTTTTGGGAGCCATTGTAGCGCGACTCAAAGTAATGAGCTCGAGCATGAGCATTGCCGAGAAACGCCTGCCCCAAGACGGCCGTATCGAAATGGATTTACGCGATGGCATGCACATCGACCTTCGTGTCAGCACCGTGCCGACCAACCATGGTGAATCGGTGGTAATGCGTATTTTGGACAAATCAGCATTGGCCTTAGGCTTACCGCAGCTGGGCTTCCTTTCCGACGACGAGGCAACATTCGATCGCTTGGTCACCCTGCCCGACGGCGTAATCTTGGTAACCGGGCCCACAGGCTCCGGTAAGACCACGACGCTCTACGCTTGTTTGAACCACCTAAACCGTCCGGACAAGAAGATTATCACCGCAGAAGACCCGGTAGAATACGAAATGGCCGGCATTAACCAAGTCATGATTCGCACCGAAATCGGCATGACCTTTGCCGCAGCCCTGCGAGCCATGCTGCGCCAGGCCCCCAACATCATCATGGTGGGCGAAATTCGAGATGGCGAAACCGCCGGTATCGCCATCCAAGCAGCCATGACAGGTCACCTTGTGCTCTCTACCCTGCACACCAACGATGCACCGTCCTCTGTAGCCCGTTTGGCCGATATGGGTATTGACCGTTTCTTGATTGCCTCTGCCGTACGAGCCGTGATGGCTCAGCGTCTCTGCCGCAGTCTTTGCTCATGCAGAATCCCCGGTCAGCTCACCCCCAAGCAGGCAGACACGCTCGGCATCGATATTTCTCGCCAAGTTATGGTACCCAACCCCGGTGGTTGCGCCAAGTGCCGAGGCAAAGGCATGAAGGGACGTATGGGTATTTTCGAGATTTTCCAGGTAACGGACGATGTTCGCGGGCTTATCAACTCGAACCTTACCTCTGCACAGCTGCGCAAGCGTGCCCGAGAACTTGGCATGCGCACCTTGAGAGAAGACGGTATTCGTAAAGTACTGGCCGGCCGTACCACGGCCGACGAAATCATCCGCGTAACAACCGGCGACGCCAGCTGATAACCTCAATCAACAACTGAACCACTTAACACTTTTCACACACAGATATGGATACCGATGTAACACTTGAGGTTTTCATCAATAATGGCATGATGGATAAAGCCTTGGCTCGTGATGTCAAGGAAGAAATGTCCAACAGCGGCAAAGAACTCTGGGAAACGCTCATTGACTTCGGCGTTATCGGCGGGCCGGAAGATTTTTGGAGCATCATCGCCACCGAAGTAGGCGCTCAGTTCATCTCACTGGAGGGCTTTGTACCGCCCCAAGAAGTATTGGATATGATACCGGCCGGGCAAGCACGCATGCACGGTGCCCTGCCGATAGAATATAGAGAAGGCGATGGCCTGTACGTATGCCTTGAAGACCCCCTCAACCCCCAAACGGTAGACGACCTGCGCATTGCCACCGGGCAAGACATATACCTGTATGTAGCCGCAGATTATGAAGTACGCTCTCGCATCACCGAGTATTATGGCGGCGCCGAGGCTGCCATGGGTGACTTGATGAGCGAGTTGGGGGGCATGGATATAGGCAGCAAAGACGGCACAGAAGAAGCAAACGCCGCCCCGATTATCAAGTTCGTAAACTTGGTTATCATGCAGGCTATTAAGGAGAAAGCCTCTGATATTCACTTAGAGCCCTTCGAGCATGAGTTCAAGATTCGCTATCGTGTAGACGGCGCATTGTATGAAATGCAAGCACCGCCTCCCTCACTCGCAAACTCTGTAATTTCTCGCGTTAAGGTAATGGCGGGAATGAACATTGCCGAGCGACGCGTACCGCAAGATGGCCGTATTGTCATGAAGGTGGGCAATGGCGGTGTGGATATGCGTGTAAACTCCCTGCCCACCCAATACGGTGAGTCTGTGGTAATGCGTGTGCTCGACCGCAACAGCGTAAGCCTTAACTTAGACAACCTCAACCTCTCTCCCAAGCTCCACGAATACATTATTGATACCGTCAATAAACCCAACGGTATCTTCGTGGTAACCGGCCCCACCGGCTCCGGTAAAACAACCACCCTCTATGCCGCACTCAGAGAAATCAACACTGTCGACACCAAGATTCTGACAGCAGAAGACCCGGTGGAATACGACATTGACGGCATTGTGCAGGTACCCATTAACGAGGCGATAGGCGTTACCTTCCCGCGTGTGCTGCGAGCATTCCTGCGCCAAGACCCGGACCGCATTCTCGTGGGCGAAATTCGTGACCAAGACACAGCACAAATTGCCATTCAGGCTGCACTGACAGGTCACTTGGTACTCTCTACTCTGCACACCAATGATGCAGCAGGTGCCGTAGCCCGATTCATCGATATGGGGGTTCAACCCTTCTTGCTGTCGGCCACCATCTTAGGTGTGTTGGCTCAACGACTGGTGCGCACTATCTGCCCGTATTGCAAGACCCCCTACACACCGTCCAACACTCTACTTAACCAGCTGGGCATCAACCCCGCACTCATCGGGCAGCAGCAGTTCTTTACCGGTGCACGCTGCGATAAATGCGCTAACACCGGCTATAAAGGCCGCAAGGGTATTCACGAATTGCTCAATGCATCCGACCCCATCCGCGAGCTCATTACGCAAAACGTTCCTTCCATCGTGCTGAAGCAAAAAGCAATCGAATTAGGCATGAGCACACTGCGAGAAGACGGCATCCAAAACATCTTTGAGGGTAATACTACCATTGAAGAGGTACTTAAATACACCTAATTGCTTGACGTCCCCCCGCATATTTGCTATTCTTATACGGTAATCAACAATTTTTCGTAAACTTACACCAAATATTATGGCTAATTTCAAATATACTGCACTTGACCAAAACGGTGTGGAAAAAACAGGCATCGTCACAGCCGACAGCAAAATGGCAGCTGCCGAGATGGTGAGAGCCCAAGGGTTGCTTCTGCGTGAATGCGTAGAAACATCTAAAAATGCCAAACCGTCGGCCCCGAAAGAAACCCGCAAAAAGGGAGAGAAAAAGAAGAAATCAGCAGAAAAGGGCAAAGCCGGTGCTTCTGTCAAACAGAAGGAGTTGATGATATTCACGCGTCAGCTTGCTACACTTATTGACGCAGGCCTGCCCTTGCTGCAAAGTCTCAATGTTCTGCAAAAGCAAGAGCCCAACCCGAATCTTCGTGCCACCATCGCAGCCATTGCAGATTCCGTGCAGGGTGGTTCTACTTTCTCCGAAGCTCTCAGCGCCTATCCCAAGATGTTCAACCGTCTCTTTGTCAACATGGTAAAGGCCGGTGAAATCGGTGGCGTGCTTGAGGTTGTACTGAGACGCCTTGCAGAGTACCAAGAAAAAGCTAACAAGCTGCGCAGTAAGGTTGTGTCGGCAATGGTATATCCGTCCATCATCCTTATTATTGCTGTAGGCATCTTGGTATTCCTCATGCTGGTGATTGTGCCGCAATTCAAAGAAATGTTCGAGGGCCAAGGTATGGAGCTGCCGGCACTGTCTAAGTTCGTGTTCAACTTCTCTGACATCTGCATGCATTGCACGGTACCCTATGTGCCTAATGCAGTATTGATTTTAATATTGATTGCAGGTGCAATTGTCGGTTTGTGCGCTTGGAAACGCACTCCTGCCGGTGGTAAGGCAGTTGACAACTTTATGCTTAAGGTACCCAAGCTGGGGCATCTTAACCGCGTAAGCTCAGTTGCACGTTTCTCCCGCACGTTCGGCACTCTTGTGTCCTCCGGTGTACCGATTCTGCAAGCTCTGATGATTACACGCGATACCGCCGGTAACGTGGTAGTAGCAGACGCCGTCAACAAGATTCATGATGCGGTGCGAGAGGGTGAATCCATCGTAACCCCGATGAGCGCTGCGGCTAACATCTTCCCTGCCATGATGATTTCGATGGTCGACGTGGGCGAAGAAACAGGCCAATTGCCCGATATGCTTATGAAAGTGGCAGAAGTATACGATGAAGAGGTAGACAACAGTGTAACGGCACTTACCGCCATGCTCGAGCCGCTTATGATTGTGTTCCTCGCCGTTGTTGTAGGCAGCATCGTTATGGCCATGTTCATGCCGATGATGGAGGTTATCAAGAACGTATAATAAAACATGAAACTTCTGCATAATAGGCAAGCTAAAGGTTTCACCCTTATCGAGATTCTGGTGGTGATAGCCATCATGGCCTCACTGGGGGCCATAGCATGGGTTGCTTACGGAGCTATTGATAAGAAGAAACAGAATAACCTTACGCAGCAAAACATCAACGCTCTGGCCACTTGCCTCAATAGCTATTTCAACAATACGACCAATACCGACAAAACACCGATTTTGTGGGCAGATGGTGGCGTTGAGAGTGCGAATGCCCTCTACCAAATGCTGAACTGCGACTTCGATGGCGATGGCAAGACGGATAAGGGGCTGACCCCGTTCTGCAAAGAACTGGTACGCTACGAACCCGAAGACGAATCTAAACCCGAGGGTATTCACTATAGATCTATCGGCAACAGAAAATTCGCAATTATTGATGCTTGGGGAAACCCGATATGCTACCGCTTGGGATATGCCAAGACCGGAGCAAAACTCAAACCCGGCAAAAAATCTCGTAATAACGAAAAGGAAACCGTGAAGGGTAAGGGAATCAATAGTGATTTCGATATCTACTCATTGGGCGAAGACGGCTTAGGTGACGGACGCACTAATAAGGATGAAAACGAGGATAATATCTCCAACATCAAGTTCCTGACCAAGTAACGCCAAGCTTCGTACAACAATTTATCAGTGCCCGTACTTGAAAAAGCTCGGGCACTTTCTCTTAAATCTCAACATAAAGCGATTATATATGAAAATTTCTACAGCTAATTTGAGTCTGATTCTGGCAGCATTGAGCACCACGGTTTTGTTATCAAGCTGTTCTCCTTCTGATACGGCAGAGCAGCCAAAAGCAGAGGAAAAACAAGCCACACCGGAGGTAGCCCATGCCCTCGCGTTGGTAAAACGCGTCACACCACAATTCGCCGATAAAGTTCAATTTAACATCGACCCGCAAGCCACCACGCCCGTCATCAACGGAATGCGCGGCTACATCTTAATCTGTGCAACCAACGAACGTGAATGCATACGAGCCTACGGTTACTACCTGCGCAATATTGCCCATGTACACATGTCATGGAATGGTGATAATACCAGTGGCTCTCAATTCGTGATCCCCGCGGCCCCCATCAATGTACCGGCAGCTCTCCCCTACAATTACGCCTACAACTACTGCACCCTCAGCTACAGTGGTGCGCATTGGGATAAAGCCCGTTGGGAGCGAGAAATCGATTTATTGGCACTCAACGGTTTTCAATATGTACTCGTAACCTCCGGCCTAGAGAAAGTCTGGCAAAACTTCTTGCGCGAATTAGGGTACCCCGACGAAAAAATCATGGCGTTTATCCCCAACCCGGCATACTCAGCTTGGTGGAATATGGGCAATTTGGAGGGCGAAGGAGGCCCCATCAGTCAAACGCTCATCGACAGCGAGGCAGAGTTGGGGCAATTTATTGTACACCGTTTGAAAGAACTGGGAATGGAGCCCGTACTACAAGGGTATGTTGGTTTCCTGCCACACGATTTTCCGCAAGAAGGTCTTAACGGTCGAATAATACCGCAAGGCAAGTGGTGTGGGTACTACAATCGGCCGGGAGTACTAGACCCGACCTCTGAGGCGTTCCCCCAGGTAGCAAAACTTTGGTACAAACACTTGCATGCCGTATATGGTATCACCGGAAAAGTGTATGGAGGAGACCTCTTCCACGAGGGTGGCAATAAGGGGAACACAAATCTTGCGGTAGCAGCTCAAGCCGTTCAACGCGCCATGATTGCTGATTCGCCGGATGCTATCTGGTTATTGCAGGCTTGGGGCGGCAACCCCGACAAACGATTGCTGGATGGCTGTGCACCCGAGCATACCATTATCTTGGCTCTTAACAAAAACTTAGCGCCTCATGGCCCCCAAAAGTTCAATTTCAGCAATTTTCCTTACGTATGGTGCGAGTTAGCCAACTTCGGTGGTAATATCGGTATGTACGGTGGGGCAGAAATCTTAGAGAAATTAAGTTCGGGCAATACGGATGCCTCCGGCATAGGCCTTATATCGGAAGGCTTAGAAACTAACCCCCTGTACTATGCCCTGCTCTACGAGCGAATCAACAACAGAGGCAATATCGACCGGGAGACATTCCTTCACCACTATGCCCAAGCACGTTACGGATGCTGTCACACTAAAATTATGCAATCGCTCCGTTTCATCATGAATGGATTGTATAAGCCCGATAAAGTTCGCGAAGGGTGTTTGGAAAACATCATGTGCGCGCGGCCTAAATTGGATGCAAACAAAGCATCCACTTGGTCTAACCCCCACTTGTATTATTCCCCTAAAGAAGTAGAAGCAGCCGCCAGATTGATGCTGCAAGCAGGTCAAGAAAAAGGAGAAGCCTTGACAAGCCTTGAAACTTATCAATACGATTTAGCTGATCTCTGCCGTCAAGTTTTGGCAGACAGAGCCAGAGTTCAATTGGCACGATGCAAAGACGCCTACGATAAGAAAGATGCCGAGGCATTCAAACGAGAAAGCGAAATCTTCTTACAACTGATACGCGACACAGCCGAAGTGTTGAGCTGCTCTGAACACTTCTTACTGGGAGCCTATCTTCAGGGCGCCGAAAACCGCGCAACAACCCCGGAAGATAAAAAGGCTAACGCGGTATCTTTGCGCCGGCTCATGACCACATGGACCCCGCAGATTGGTGTATTGAACGACTATGCGCACCGACAATACGCAGAGCTGATGGAACACTATTACCTGAAGCGATGGGAAGCCTATTTCGAGCTTTGCTCTGCACAGCTTGCGGGTACTGCGACAAATGCAGATGCAGGAACAGCAGAAAAACAGGTAACCACCAATAACGGAGAAGCCGTAGAATATATCACGGTCAAACAACCGAAACTCGATGCCATAGATACGTCTTTTGCAACGCAAGAGATACAGCTGATGAAGCAACCTACCGGCAACATCATGCAGCTTGCAGAAAGAATTTTGTCTCAACCCTAAGGTTAACCCCATAGGTTATCATGAAAAACGCATTCTCTGAGGAGAATGCGTTTTTGCATGTCAACGAGAATTGACCGGGCGCCTGGAGCCGCGCCTATCTCTGGGGCGGCGGCGCTGCCCGGGAGGCGCTTCGCGCATACGTTGCATACGCTGCTGCAAATCCTTAATACGCTCTTCATCATAATTTTGCAAGAGGGTCCTAATCTCTTGTTCTTGTTGGTCACGAGCCTGTTCCTGTTGAGGATGCATAGCAACCAGCATCACCAAGCGTTCTCGCATTTGGGGGGTAAAATCGGCTCGTTCTGTTAAGAAAGACAAAATAGCCAGGGTTCGCTCATTTTCTTTAGCGGCAGCGTCCGTATTCCCCTGTTGTTGGAGTTGAAGAGCATATTTATCTCTCACGTTGAGGAACAAAAGAATCAGCTCACTATCTGCGGGGTTGTCGGCCAACAACGACTGCGACAACGCGGCTGCGCGCCCAAAATCAATGGCTTTGTCATCTTTTTGAGCAATGGCAGCTGCCCTCACATACAGGTAGGCTGCTTCTGTCGATTCCGGATATTTAGAAATTATTTGAGAAATTAGCGAGAATCCGCTTTCGCCGTTCGGGGACAGAAGCTGCAGCACCTGCGGAGATTGCGGTACCAAGAGCATCTCCGCACGCCTTAATTGCACTTGCAGATTATCGGGAGCCTCTTGATACAAAGCATGAATTAAGGTAGCCGTACGAAGTGCCAGCTGTTCACGTTCTGCTCGGGTACGTTCATCATGCCCGACACTGCGGACGGGCAAGCGGTAGGAGCGGTGATGAGTAGCAGCACGGCGGCCCTCCCCCCCCCGGTATGCGTATACAGCAGCTAACTGAAGGGCGCGCACTAATTGAAGACGAACATCAAAATCTGCCCCGTCGGGCACTTGTTGTTCCAATGACAGCAACAAACGAGCAGCTTCTGCCGTACCTTTTCCCTGTTCCTGTTGTGCGGCAATAGCAACAGCCAAACCGATATTGGCATCAATACTCCCCACCGTTCCCTCGGGCAAAACCTCAATAACTCTCCTAAAATATGTTTCAGCAGTCGTATAATCACCGGTTTTAAGGGCGATAGTTGCCAGCACAGATGCAGCCTCTATCACCTTAGCACTGTCCTCTTGCTCTGCGAGTTGTTCGTAATATGGCATTAAATCGAGCAACAGACGAGCATCTGCTCGGGTCGGGGCAAAGTCTTCTCCGTCTTCGGTGCTCGTATGCACCATTGATGTAAAAATTCGCTGCAAACAGGCATCAGCAATCTGCCCGTTTTTCTCGGCTAAGGAGCGTTGTTCATTCTCTCGTTTCAACGCGCTGTCTGCCAGCATTCTCTGCTCATTTTCATTTTTGAGTGCTTTGCTGACTCGCGCATAACCAATGCTCACGCTGCTGAACAAAAGAACCACCAAAACAGCAGCAGCATGGCTCCACACGGCGACCGCAGGACGACGGCGCATCCACAACACATAGCGACGCAAATACGACGAAGCTCTGGCCTTTACGGGTTCTCCATTAAGGTATCTCTGCAAATCTTCGGCCATGTCAGCCGTAGACGGGTATCGCTCTGCCGGTTCAAAAGAAGTTGCCTTATTGATAATGGCCCCCAACTCGCCATAGCCTTTGAGCCGGGGTAATCCTCCTCCGCATATATTCTTTACCAAACGACCGGGCTCGGTTTCCTTAAAAACGGGGCGCTTAATCAACAATTCGTATAAAGTAAGACCTAAGCTGTACTGGTCCCCGGCAAAGGAATTGATACCTTTAAGCAACCGCTCGGGCGCCATATAGCGCAAAGTACCATCATTACTTTGCGTAACTAGGGGGGCATCTTCTCCATTATTGAGTATTGTTGCCAAGCCAAAATCGCTTACATGTACCACACCCGAGTTATCCAACAGGAGGTTGCCGGGCTTGATGTCGCGATGCACTACTCCGTTTTTATGAGCAAAAGCCAGAGCTTTTGCGGCCTGTAACCCAACTGTTGCGACTGCTCGTTCGTATGGCAACCCGGGAAAAGCCGCGCCTAATCGACCGGCACTGACGCCTTTGCCGTTGACCAGGCCCATCACATAATAGCGGTAATTCCCCTCTTGGCCGGCACCAAACACCTCAACGATATTGGTATGTCGCAAGGAGGCTATCACTCGAGACTCGTTTTCGAAAGCTTCACTATGGCGGGCATCAGAGTTCCACGATGGGGCTAAAATCTTAACCGCCACTTCACGATTCAACGATTCTTGGCGAGCTCGAAAAACCGTACCCATGCCTCCGCTGCCAATCCTTTCAAGCAAATGATAATCGCCCAAATGCTCGGGATAATGAGCCATAACAGGTGCCGGTGGCAAGGTTTGGCGGCTCAATCCCTCCATGTCAACCATGGCAGGTAATAGTTCGTTCAATTCAGCGGCTACTTCCGGATGCTCTGCAATATAATTTCTGACCGTAACAGGTTCACCGGCTCTCAAACGTTCCAAAAACGCTTCAGCCAGTTCTGCAACCATTTCTTCACTCTCGGCTTCAGTCATTTTAACGATTGTTGTATAGCAAAATTACATATCAAAGTCTTTCAGCAAATCCTGAAAACGTTTCAATGCGCGTACATAGCGTATACTGGCAGCCTTGGGGGCTATCTCTAGCACAGCCGCGCATTCATTGTTACTTAATTCTTCAAAATGCCGAAGCTCGAGAATTTCTCGGTCCGTGGCAGGCAACTCATGCAAAATACGGCGGGCCATCTCTTGGCGCTCCAACCTCACCAAACGTGTGCGAGGGCTCGAAATTGTATCGGCAAAGTTAGCCCAAGCGTCTACCGATTGGTCGTCTGCAGAATCATCCCACACGCTTTCCTTCATGGCATCGCGTTTACCGGCTGCCAAATGCCGGCGCTCCAAATCGGTTAGCGTTTGCATGGCAATTTTGCGAAGCTTGACAAACATGGGCACCTCCGGCTGATGTTGCAAAAAATCCATACGCCGACCACAAGCCAAGTATGTCTCTTGCGCGACGTCATCTGCGCTCATTCTGCGCAACATAACTCTGGGCATACGAGCCGCCAGCAACCGCACCAAGCGGTCGCGGTGCTCCAACCACACTTCTGCAAGCCATAAATTCTGCGGCGTTTCTTCGATTTTCATTGTACCCTATATAGAGGAAACGAAAAAGCACCGCAGAATCTACGGATAAAACGAATTTACTCGGTAAGAGACTCAGCCCTCAAATCACGTGTCATGAGCTCCTCTAAGGCTTGGCGAGCGGGCTTACCGCAGTAGAGAATCTCATACATAGCATCTGTAATGGGGGTGCGCACATCCAATTTACGCGCCAGTTGATAAGTAGAAAGCGTATTGGGTATACCTTCTACCACCTGACCGATACGAGCCTGGCACTCATCCACCGGAACGCCCTTGGCAATCATACGGCCTGAGGTAAGGTTTCGGCTGTGCTCGGAGTAGCAAGTTACCACCAAATCACCCATGCCGGACAAGCCCATGAAGGTATCCATTCGCCCGCCTCGGGCCATGCCGATGCGGGTCATCTCTGCCAAACCGCGTGTTGCAAGCGCTGCTCGGGCATTATCGCCCAATCCCAAACCGGCACATATTCCGCTGGCCAAAGCAAAAACATTCTTAATGGCTCCGCCAATCTGCATGCTGACGACATCGGTCGTGGTATAAACACGCAGAAACGGTGTACTCATGCGGTGCTGCACGGCACGAGCTATCTCTTTGTCTGCAAAGCCGATGAGAGTCAAGCTGGGCAACTCAAGCACGATATCCTCGGCATGGTTCGGACCGGATAATGCGCCAACGGGGCATTTAACGACAGACTCGAGAATCTCGGTCATTAACAGGTTGGTGTCTTTCTCAATACCTTTGGTGCAGCTCACCACCACGGCATTTTCGGCAAGCCCTACATTTGCTAAACTCTGGGCCACACTACGCATGGCAACACTGGGTACTACAACTATCACCAAATCAGCACCGGCAACATCATCCCAACTACTTGTCACCAAGACATTAGAAGGCAAAGGCCGAGCTCCCTTAACGCGGCACAAGCTATGGCGTGTCTCGCGAATGATGGCGGCTTCTTCCTCTCGATAAGTCCAAAGCACAACTTCTTCGCCGGAGTATGAGGCAGTAAGGGCCAGAGCCGTCCCCCAAGCCCCGCCTCCGATAACAGCTGTTTTCTTATATTGCAAAGACATATGAGTAAATTTTATTTTTTTGAAAAAGCTTTAGGTTCCGTACCGTTGCAAAGGCGCACTATATTGGCGCGATGTTTCCAAACGACCAAGGCAAAAATAAACCCAAGCAAGCCGAGCACCATGCCATCAGCCACACTGCAAACGCCATCTTGACAACAGAATATATATACTGCAGAACCCATCATTGCCAAACCGGCTACCATGCTGGAGAGCGAGACATACCGCGTCAGCACCATCATCAGAATCCACGACAGCAACGCCGACCCGCCTACCACGGGAGATACGGCAAACAGGCAGCCGCCCGTTGTAGCGACTCCTTTACCTCCTTTAAAGTTCAGATAACAGGTAAATGTGTGCCCCAGCACCAACGCAAACAGCACGCCTAAATACCACCCCATCTGCCCTGCAGTAAATGCTGTCACATCTCCACCTAAATGATGAGCCATGAAAAGCAATGGTAAATAGCCCTTCAAGAAATCGCAAAGAAATACCGGTATACCCCACTTCTTACCCAGTACTCGCACGGCATTGGTGGCCCCGATGTTTTTCGAGCCATGCTCCCGCAAGTCCAACCCGTTAAGTCGGCCTGCCAAATAACCGAACGGCACCGCCCCAATCAGGTACGCTGCCACTATGTATATAACATTCTCTACCATGCCCCTTCAGTATACTCACAAACGCTGCATATTGCAAACTTTTTTTACGGTTTTCTTAAGGAATTTCAATTTTAGTTCAATTTAATTTGATTAAGATTTCTCTCTCGACGTTTCAACAAATGTTTTTCGAGCAACTTCACAAAGGCCACAGATGATGTCAAGCTAAACAACAATAAACAAACTACCCTGTATCGGAAATCAGGCGTTGGTGTTACCACTAAGAAACTGGCAGCGTATAATATACCCACAACAGAGGAAACCCATACGCACGTGTCCACATAGGTTGCACGTTTATTTACAATTTTTCGTGTTAAATAATATGTATATAATATAGAAACAACAGCAACAATCAACCATACAAGCATTGAAAAATACCTTTTGTAATTAAATGCAGCCGGCAAATTCGAACGGATATCATTACCTACACCATATCGGAAGTCATAATACTTTATGACAAACTCCGGTATATATCCGCCTGTATAAAACTGTACTACTTGTAACATTCTTGCGTCAAACATAGATACAAATTCATTTATCCATGCATCAAAGTATATTTTCTTTAATGGTTCCCAATGAGAGGAATCATATTCATTCACAGGAAAACTAGGGAAATACGGTATATCTGCACGATAATACCTTGTCTTTTTCTTTAATTGATAACCAGTTTCCCTGATTAACATAGCATGTGTCGTTTCAGAATCTCCTCGCAAAGTCGCAGCAAGGCATAAATCACTCATCATCATTACAGATGCAGGATATGTTTTCTGATCAACAAACAACTTCTCAGATACATATTTTTCTGAGAACAAGAATATCGCAGAAAATGCAACAGCCAACAATGTAAGGCATTTCTTGGAGAATCGCGGATAGAATATATATAATTCAACGGCAAATAGAAACGGCAACAGCAGCGCTGCATTTTTTCTCACTTCAACCATTTGAATCAGCAGCAAAAGAAACGCAACCATCCACAGATACTGCATCTTTTTTCTGTTGGTTCTTTTGGCACGCCACATTACAAAAAGAACAGACACAATTACGGCTACAAAATGAAAATCAATACATAAAAAGCTTATCGCACCTCTCATGTTCATTAACAAAAGTAAAGCTGCAGCATATAGCATCAGGGGCATTTTCATTTCTTTTCGAAAAGAAAACAGCATTACGCAAGTTAACAGTACTATAACAAAAGCAGAAAGATACCATACAACATACAATATCTCTATGCCGGTGAGACCTAAAGAACAGAAATTCAATATTTTTTTCAAGAGGATACACTCTTGCAAGTACAGAGCACTATGCCAATCACAGACAAATTCTGCGTCTATGGCCGGAGCATAGGAGAAAACAGGGTCACCAGTTATAACCGCCCCTGGTCTGTGGGGGCAACTAATAAAAACAAAACATAAAAGAGCAAAAATAAAAACCACATACGGCAATAATTGCATTATTTTACTTTTATTCTCATTTTCTCGATGAATGAACTGATCTTTCATGTATTATTCTAAACCAATATGCTAGTATTGTGATAAGCCTCTTTTCATATCACCAGTAACGGCGATTAAGCTGGCGCCATTCTTTCGACACTTAGGAAGCCAATTTAAGCCCCCTCTCTTGTGTGCATGTGGCGTATGAGGCTCTTATATCATTCTATACCCCCTGATGTCAAGCCATTTTGGCTCGATTTTGTAGCGTAGGTATGGCGTCCCGAGCGTAGCGAGGGCGCGGAGCAAAGCGATGCGAGCCGTGCCGGAGCGGAAAAATCGAGCCCAAAATTCGCCGGAAGGGGGCTGGCGAGGTTTTCCCTATACATCAGGGGGCTACAGTTCTTTAGCGCTGAATGTGGCCTTTCTCGGTTATAGTATTCCATCCATTCGGATGTCATTTCTATCGCATCTTCCAGACTCTTAGGCTCTCGGTGCAGGAAGAACTCATGCTTGTAAGTTCTCCGGAAACGCTCCATGATGATATTGTCGGCCCAGAGCTCTTTACCGTCCATGCTTATTTTTATGCCCTTCTCGAGAATTGCTTCTTTCCAGTCTCCGGATGTATACTGACTTCCCTGATCGGTATTGAAGATTTTGGGGCAGCGCCCACTTTTCAACGCCATGTC
>SUVK01000034.1 GCA_015062055.1 Akkermansiaceae bacterium | reverse complement strand
CAGGAGTTCTGCTCCTGCACGCCATCCTCACCGGGAGTGAGGTTATCGATTGTCTCGTTAGACATAGTATTTGTTTCCTTTCTGGTTATAATTGTGACAGGAAGAGCCCTGTCGGCTTTTGCTTCACTTGAAGCGGTGGAGCCTTGCCCGGTGGGCTCTACCACGAGTTTGCAGTCGTGAGAACCTGCTTGCTCGTTGGTATGCATCCCAGCCGGAGCTTCGGCATCCGATTCGCCGGAGGCGATACAATGGGTGGCTTGGGTAGGCATAGTGGACTGCCTACTTTCTGCCGGGGATGAAAATTGAACATGAGAAATTGGAAAAGTAATAGAAAGTACGCCGCAAAAGCGAACATATTTTATCAGCGTCCCGGGGAGGGGTGCTGATGTAGGTATAGGGTTAGCGGTTACTGGTTACTTTGATGGCTGCGAGTAAGTTTGAGAATATGTGGGAGAACTTTTTCAAGTAGCGTTCACATGTAATTTTTGCTGCGGTGTAGCTTACATTGAATATTTCACTCAGCGAGAAGTTAATAGCTTCTAAAATATAATTGCAGTGCATAAGGTTACGAGATTCTGCATCGTACCTATTATTTTTCAACACATTTTGAATAACCGAGTGTACATGCTCCGGGGGCATAAGAAGGTGTGCTGCTGCGGTATTGGCTTGCCATTCGCGCCAGTCGCATTTAGCGGAGTTTTGGTGAAATAACGGCCGGTAGTTGGGAAGTGCTGATGCAGAGTTTGTTTTTCTTCTGATATTCCTTTCGCAAGCCAATTGAAACAGTGCATCTTGCATGATGATGTGCCCGCATTCATGGCCAATAGTAAAAAGCGATCTTCTCGTACTTGCTACGTCGGCGTCAGTAAAATGCTTATTGTTCAGCAGAATAATAGGCTTGGCTCCGTATATGAATTGCGTTGCACCCATGAGATTATCGGGCAAGTTGCAGTAGTCTACATGGTCAGAAATTGAATCCGCCAAAGATTCAATGTCGACCGGCTCAGGCTTGTTTGGGTAAAGATCGAATTTTTTCAGTTGGGTAATCGGCATGCTCTCCAGCTCTTGTTCACTATAGTGTCTATGGACAAGAGGTAGGGTATGGGCGTTATTCAACTTATCTAATATGTCATTACTGTGGGGCATTATCTTGATTGTTATGGTGAGTTTGCGGTTCACCACCCAGTCTTTGCAGAAGTTCTTCCGGGGTCAGCTTCTCAGCTTTGATGAAGTTGACAGCACGTCGAAATGCGAACCCGAACATGGGGTTTACTGCATGAAGACGCTGCAGCTCTTCTGTAGGCATTCGGTGGTCATTATCGTGTAACTCTTCTACTGTTACACCCAATATCTCGGCAATCATCTCAAGCACTTGTTCGGACGGATAACGACGCCCATTTTCGATGTCTGAGAGGAAGCCGGGACTGAAACTTGTTGTTCTTGCATATTCGCCTTCGGCAGAATTTTTAGAAAGTTTATCGAGTTTTTCTGCAAACTTGCGAAGAGGTATGCGTCTTTTAAGCCTGAGATCTCTGATGTAGAGGCCGAGCGTGGTCTCAGGTAAATTGCTGGTGAGTGAGATGCGGTTCATGGTAAGAGCATGGATAATGTAGTCATGTGTATCCCTTGTGGGCTACGGATTGAATTTAACATGTTTTTTTAATTTTGTCAAGCGAAAATATAAAACTATTGCGACTGTTCGCAAAAAATGCGTACAGTTTATTTTTCTTTGATTGCTTTATTGAGTCACTATTGCTGCGGACCGTACTTCTTGCGGCAAGCCATCAGGCCCGGCACTTTGTAGTGCGTATTTCGAATTTTCAAATTCCGGGGTATTCCCCAACACATGGGTTCAGCCCAAGGGGGTCAAATCGGTTCCGTCGGGGAGTTCTGCGAGTTTGATGCGGCCGGAGGCGCCGTGGGCAATGGAGACGGCAGACTTGGCAAGGCCCAGCTTTTTGGCAAGGAAGTTTTCTATTTCTTTATTGGCTTTGCCGTCGATGGGAGGGGCTGCAATCTTGAGTTTGAGCACGCGGCCTACTTGGGGGTAGTCGTCTTCCCACCCGAGTATTTCATTTTTTCGGGCTCCGGGGGTTACTTTGAGGGCAATTTTCATGAGTGGGAGGAGGTGTGGTGGTGAAGTAATGCTGCCACCACTGGGAGGCGGCTGAGGCATTTGCCGCAGGCTGCGGCATCGTTTGCTGTGGGTAAGTCTCGGGCGGTGTGCACCCCTTCAGTCAGCAAGAATGGTAACAGCAGCACATGCTCTGCCTGCATGTTGCGTAAGGCATAGGTCGCCTCGGGCGCTTGGCAGAAGTAGCCCAATGCTACTTCTGTGTCGGGTAATAGCTCCCGTAATCGTCTGCAGAATAAGGCCGGTTCGGGTGGGGGCTCTGCCATGCGAGAGCCATGGGCTATCACCAACACTCCGCTTTTTTCTTGCAGTTGTGGGCGTATATGGGCCGCGGCTGCTTTAGCCAGCCAAGGCGAGGCCCCTAAGACCGGTTGGTAGTACAAATGGGGTGTTGCTTGGCGGGCATGGTAGGCTTTGTTCAGCTCGGTCTCCAACTTGGTGCCGCTGGAGTGCCCGCTGAGCATGAACATGGGGTATACGAGAATGGGGGCATCTGCCGGGGGAAGAGGCGCCTTGCCGATGTTGCCCAAGTGGCAGCGGTACACGCGGTCTGACGGCATGCGTATGCCGGGCGGGTCGAGGTCGAGCCCCTTTTCATTGTAACTGATCACCAGATAGTATTTGCGCCAGTTGCGGTGGCGCATGTACAGGGTAATGACGGCCCCCAATATGGCCAGCTGCGCCAAGCCGAAGTGCATGTAGATGAGCCGCCGTAAATAGGTGGCATCCTCTGCCGGTAATGCGGGGTCTGCCAATGCCGAACCACAGCTCACCGAGCCCCATAATGCCGAGATAAACAGAAGGGCGCATGCAGACCATATGGCTTTTGTGCGGGTGATTTTCATGTGTGGTTACAGTATTTGATAGAAACTTGTTGAAAAATCGGCTCGCAACCTCGTGGCAGAGAGATGCGAGCCGATGCAGAATTATTGTGGCGGGTGTTACGCCTTGGCGTCTTGCTCATCCCGGGCCTGCAGCTCGGCACGCAGGTTGTGCTTTTTGTCGCATGCCAGCACTACCGAAGAGGCAATGTAGATGGAGGAGTAGGTACCGATGAAAATACCCAGCAACATGGCAACCGAGAAGTCGAACATGGACGGCCCACCCAAGAAGATAAGCGAGATAAGTACCGCAATGGTAGAACCCGAGGTCAACAGGGTACGCGACAGCGTGGAGTTGATGGCCTCGTTCATAATGTCGATGAGCTTTTCATTGGGCTCTGCAGAGCGCAGGCGCTCGCGGATGCGGTCGTAAATAACGATGGTGTCGTTAATCGAGTAACCTGCCACTGTCAGGAATGCGCCGATGTGGATGATGCTCAGCTCTGTGCCCAACAGTACTACCAATGCGATGATGGCCAGTACGTCGTGCGCGGTTGATACCAAGGCACCCATGGCGAAACTCCATTCGAAACGGATGGCCAGATACAAGGTGATGCCCAACATGCCTGCCAATATGGCCCAGCAGGCCGTCTTGAGGAAGCTTGCACCCAAGGCCGAGCTTACTGATGAAACGGCAGCATCTTTCTCAAGCTCTTTCATGCCCGGTACGTCGGCACTGAGTTTTTCGATGACTTTTTCGGCATCGCCCTCAGCTACGCGAATCTTGATGATGCGCGAGTCTGTGCCATGGAACTCTTGCACGGTGGGGGCTTTAGAAAGCTCCATACCCGCGACGGTTTCTTCTACCTTGTTGAAGTCGATTTGAGCTGTGCCGGGGATGGCGTACTCGATATTGGCGCCACCGGTGAAGTCTACGCCCAGTGCTTTGTCGCCACGTACGAAAATACCGTAGGCACACATGGCTGCGATAGCGATGATAGAGCCCCAAGCTGTTACCTTGCGGTATTTCATGAAGTCTATCACCTTGCCCTCAAGCGGTGCCTTGGCAAACTTGATATCTTTGATCAGTTTGAATCTCTCGGCGAAGAAGAAGAGTACGCGGGTTACTACGATGGCGCCGATAAGTGAGGTAAGAATACCCACGCTCGTGGTCACGGCAAAGCCCTTGATGGAGCCACTGGCCAACCAGAACAGAATGATTGCCGTGATAAGCGAGGTGATGTTGGAGTCCCAAATGGCTGAGAAGGCTTTCTCGTATGCGGCGCGCAGGCAGTCGATAAACGGTTTGCCCTTGGCCTTTTCTTCTCTCAAACGTTCGTATATAAGTACGTTGGCGTCTACTGCCATACCCATGGTCAGCACGATACCGGCAATGCCCGGCAGTGTCAGCACAAACCCGAACAAACTCATAAGACCCAGCAATGCCAAGGCGTTGAAAGAAAGACCCACCATGGCTACAATACCGGCGGTGCGGTAGTACCAATAGCAGAAAATGAAGATGCCGACCATGCCGATGAGACCGGCTATAGTGCCTTGGCGCAGGGCACTTTGACCCAGCTGGGCAGTCACGCTGTTGCGCCCCTCGAGCACCAACTCGCTGGAGAGCGGGTTAGCCAAGGCTTGAGAAATGTTTTGCGGCTCGTTTTTGCCGTTTAAGCCCGAGATATTGAAGTCTTTGTGCAATACGCTTTGTACGGTGGGTGCGCATTTGACATACCCGTTGAGCACTACGGCGAGGCGGTCGTGCCCCACATTCATGGCACCGGTCAACTTCTGCATGTGGTCGGCACCTTCGTTGTTGAGGCTTACGTTTACATAGCCGGGGCGTGAGGCGTCCGGGTTGGCGGCAGATACCTGCGCGCCCGATATATATACCCCCTTGGTTTCGGCTGCGGTGGGGGTGCGCAGAATCTCGAAGGAGTATACGTAGCGCCCGTCCTCGGTGGTTATCGGCTCGCCCAATGCCTCGTGCATGAGTTGCTGCGGGGCTAATTGGTAGTTCTGCACAATAGTTTGGTCCATTGTCATTTTGCCGGATTGCGTAACTTGCAAATCGCTGGGCAGTGTGCGATAGCTACCGACTTTCGTTGGGTCTTTCTCTTTTCCTCCGCTTTCTTGGAATCGGTGCAGTGCTGCCGTGTAGGCCGCAATCTTGTTGCGGGTTCTCTCATCTTGCAGCAAGACGGTGGCGGTGGGGTGCACCTCCAACAGCTCCAGATTCGCTATCTGCGTAATCTTGTGCACCATCTCATCCATCAGTTTCTTGTTGTTCTCGGCATCGTTGGGGTCGAGCAGGGGAATCTGTATGAGTATCTTGTCGCCCGAGTGCAATATCTGTACTTCGGCTGTGCCCGAGGCGTTGAGTCGCTGCTCCAAGATGTTGCATGCCTTGGCCATATCCTCCTCGGTGGGGGCTATGGTGGGCTCCCCGTTGGCATCAAGTTTAGGTTGTACTCGCAGGGTTAATTCTTCACCGCCCTTAATGTCAATGCCATAGCGCATGCCATTGATAAACAGGGAGAGAAGACAGAACGAGGCCAAGCCAACTATGAAAAAGGCTCCCGCCCTGCGCTTGGTGCTGTCCAGCTCGGTAGATAAGTACCAGAAAAACAGGACGATTAGCAATATGCCCGCGCCGAAGTAAAAGAACGGGGATTGTACAATGGATTGTAGGAGCTGACTCATGATGATGGACGCTATTGAAGTTTAACCCCCTTATTCTGCCAGCTTTTGCGCACGCGTCAAGCTTGCGGTGTGACAGCGGAGCATAAAAATTGATTCCTATCAAATAAATCGGAGTTTTTCTCGCAACAACAATTATTTTGTTGCTATGCCGGTTGAAATATGCTATTTGATAATCATAACAGTGTGCGAGATGTTCATTTGGCATTCGAATCTGTAAAACTTTACCCCAAAAAAGACAATCATGAAAATACTGACCAAAATAGGTGCGCTGGTAGCACTGGCTATGGCGGCTCAGGCTTTGCCTGAGGCTCCCGATATGGAAACCGCTATGCAGCAGGCTGCTGAGCAGAATCGCGATATCTTCGTTGACTTCACCGGTACAGATTGGTGTACTGCCTGTATTTATTTGCGTACCAAGATTATTGAATCCCCCGCGTTTGATGCGGCCTATGGCGACAAGTATGTGTTGGTATCTGTAGATTTCCCCCGTAATCCCGAGCTTGTGGCGCAAATACCCGATGACGAGAAGCGCCGTCGCGAAAACTTGCTCACCTCATACCGTATCGAGGGCTTGCCCGGGGTTGTGCTGATGGATGAAAAGGGCTTGCCCTACGATGTAATTAACGGCACACGCCGTACCCCCGAAGAATATATTGCCCTCGTGGATGCCGCCGTCAAGAAGCGTGAGGCTCGTGATGCTGCATTTGCGAAAGCTGCTACTCTTACCGGTATGGAGAGAGCGCAAGCCTTGGCAGAGGGCCTTAACGCCCTGCCTGTTGTCTGCCGCGATAAATACGTGGCTCAGATAGATGAAATTAATGCCATAGACGCCGACAATACTCTCGGGTTTAAGGGCATGGGTAGCGAAACCGCCATCTTGGTGAAACAGACGGAAGAGTTGAGAGACCTCCTCTCCCGGTTCAGCGGTAAGCTCGACCCCGCTTCTCTTAAAGAGAGTATCGTTATGCTCGAGGCTTTCTTGGCTCGTCCCGGACTTGCACCCGAGGTGCGCCAGGGGGCTCTCAGCGCCATGGGCGACAGCTATGCCTTGCTGCGCGATTACATGAATATGTACGAATGCTACAAGGCTGCCCTCGAAGCTGCCCCCGATAGCCGCGCCGCCAAGCGTATTCGCGGTAATGTCAGAAACTTCGAGGAGAATATCCTCCCCCACCTTAAGTAATTCTTCATTGCTCTGATATATACCCCCCCGTTGCTGCGCTGATAGTGTGTGGTAGCGGGGGGCTGTTGTAAAAAAATGCAAAAAAAATCGCGGATGCACCGATGAGGTGCATTATCATAAGTAACAGGTATGCCGAGATGGTGGAAGAGAAACGCCGATGACGAGGCGCGGGAGAAATGCCGCGCATGGTTTCACGCGTCCATGCACCGCCTGTTGGCATACGCCCGCATACAGGCAGATGCCGATACCGATGTCGAGGTGTTGCTCAGCGGGGTTATCGAGCGTGTGGCTGTGGCCGTGGCGCAAGGCCGAGTGCCGGCAGAAGAAGAAGACCTGCTGCGCTACAGCATGAGCTCCATACGGCACGAGGCCATACGCGCCGGGCGTCGCAACAGCAACCGCCGCGCTGCAGAGCAACTATACTTTGCCGAGGGTGGTCCCACCCCTGCCGAAGAGCACCCGCGCATGGTAAGTGCCGATGCCGAAAATCGCGCACGTCAACTGCGCCGTGCCGTGCAACTGTTGCCCGCAGAGCAGGCAGAGCTGGTCATGCTCCATATTTGGGAAAACCTGAGTATTGCCGAGATCGCCCGCCGCCTCGGTACCCCGGAGTCCACTATTCGTAGTCGTTACATCGTTGCCTTACGCACGATGAAATCATATTTATCAACCGTAGATATTTGCTGAACCCCATGGAAGATGCAGATAAAGAGCTTCAAAAAGTAGAAGAGATGCTCCGTGCTCTGGCCGCAGAGGACCTCGCCGAGCCTGCGCAAGATGCCACCCTATTGGCACGTTTGCGAGAAAAGGCAGATGCTGCCTGCCGCCGCCACCGCTTGCGGCCGTGGTATCGCAGCCGCATCTTATGGCGCAGTGCTGCGGTTTTATTGCTGCTGGCTGCCATACCGGCGCTTTGGTCTTGGTGGTATACACCCCGCGCTCGCGAAGTTCTCGTGCAAAGCCTGCCCGATATTATCACAAAAGATGAGGTGCCCATGGCCGTGAAGAGCGAATCTTCCATTGCTCCCGAGGCGGTGGTTACTGCAGAGGTGGCAGATGAAGTATGCGGTGTTGCTGAGGTATCCCCCGAAGCCGTGGCCGTAGTGGCAGAGCCCGCGAGTTATACCCTGACCGATACCTTGTTTGGGGAGGGGTTGGGTGTCAATACCGATGGCATAGATCCTTGGGGGATGGACGAAGATTGCGAGTCTCAAGAGTCGGTAAACGAGGCTGTGGTTCTGGTGACCGCGCCGGCTCAGTGCCCCCCCACGGCTGCCTCCGGTACGCCAAATGACAGGCTTGCCGGGCCAAAATGCAAACGCGCCTCTCGTCAGGCTGCCCCTCTGCCATCTTCGCCCGGTATTAGCGAGCTATTGCGCCGGTATGGCGAGGCCCTGCAAAAGGCAGCCCGCCCCCATACCCCGAAAAATATGTAAAAGCTCACGGCGGCATGGCGCCACCGTGAGCCGTTTTTTTTATCTCTGCCACCTACGCTTTAGTGGTGGTGGTGATTGCACTTGTGAATGCACATAATGGTAACGGCTGTGGTCAGCGTAGCCATCAGGGCGGTGTGTACAATACCCAAGGCGATTTTGCAGCAACGGTGGCGCAGGCAGCTCCTGTCTTGCTTGCAACATACGGCATTTTCGTTTGATGTGTTCTGTGTTTCCATGGCGTTTTGACGCGCCGCCGACGCCCTATTCTCAAAAACGGTTGTTTTTCACAGAAAAAATGTAGGATATTTGATTTTTTCGCTTGCTACGTTACTTAAAAAACGATAACATAGCGCCATGAAAAACATGGTAAGATTTTTCGCCGCTGCGCTCAGCACTTTGGTGTGTTGGGGTGGAGACCTCGTTGAGCCCATCAACACGGGGGAGTTATGGAAAGGCCCCAGAGTGGCTGCCCAAAATAAGTACCTGGTAGGGTGTCGTTATGCTCCGGTAGATGAAACCACCTGGCGCATGGCCAACGGTTCGTTCACCTTCGGTAAGTTGAATGCCGGTGAGGTGTTGGTGCACTGGGGTAAAGATAATATTGCCTCTTTGCGCATCATTGTATATAGTAAGGGCGACAACGGTGCCATCGGCCGCGAGGAGTTCTTGGGTAAAATAGAAGCCGCCAAACAAGCCCTTAACGAGATAACCGGGGTGGAGGGTAAAAAGAAAAAGGTGAATGTCAAAGAAACCGGTGTGCAGGTAGAATGCTGGGAATGGGTGTGGGAGAACGGCGCTGCCCGTATGGATGCCAGCTACTCCGGCTCCATCAATAAAAAAACAAAGAGAGGAAAGAAAAATAAAGGCTTTAACGAGCCCTTTGAAGCAGAGTTTATTCGTGTAGACCTCGGCCCCGATGCTGCCGCCATCGAGCACGGCGGCGCCTCCGATAAAGTAACCCGCAAAGAACTTAAAGGGAGCATTAAAAAAGAAGAAGACGGCACTGTGTGGCTCGAGGGGGTCAACATGGTCGACCAAGGTCAGAAAGGCTACTGTGTGCCTGCAACGTTGGCCCGTGTGTTTGCCTTTTACGGTATGGATGGTGTAGACCAGCACGCCCTTGCCGCCTTGTGTGACTCATCGGCAGATGGTGGTACCAGCTCTAACTCCATGGAGGCTGCCATGGCCGCCATTTGTAAAAAATTCCCCGTCAGGTTGATTACTCTTGAAGATTATCAAACCTCGATGATGTCTTTTGTTGAGGCCTACAACAAGGTCGCCAAGAAGAAAGGTAAACAACAGCTCTCTTTCGCGGTACCCCCGTTGGATGTTGCCGATGCCGAGCTGCTTAAACAAGTGCGCGCCGGTAAAAAAAGCCAAGTCAAAAAATGGCTCGGTGCCATTAAAAAACATATTGATGCCGGTACCCCCGTGCTGTGGAGCGTTACCCTCGGTATCTACCCCGAGCCCATCCCCGTGCCTCAAGCTCGTGGCGGCCACATGCGCCTTATCATTGGCTATAATATGAAAGAGCAAACCATCATCTACTCCGACTCCTGGGGCGCCGGTCATGAGAAAAAAGTGCTCCCCGCTGCCGAGGCTGCTGCGATGACTACCGGCCGTTATGCCATTAAATTGAAGTAATTCGCCGACTCTTTTCTCCGATAAAACATCCCGTTCTTTCTGCAAGAGCGGGGTGCTTTGTTGTGGTGTAATCCGGCGCGCTGTCTCTTATTGCAAAAGTTTATGCAGCTCTGCCGTACACAGCCCTTTCATGCGCCAACGCATTATTTTGCTCAGTAGTTGCAGGTAGAGCTCAGGTCGCTCTGCCGGTACCGCCAGCAATATAACGGTGTCGGCCTCTTCCTCGGCCCAACGAATAGAGGGTGCGCTGTGTGCAATATAGACCGCTGCTGCCGGTAAACCGTTGACGCGGGCATGTGGCACTGCCAACCCTCGCCCCACATAGGTGGGCTCCAGGTCCTCGCGCTCCAGGGCAGAGGTTGCCAAGGCTTTTGCCTGTTGGGGAAAATGTAAATCAGAGATTTCGCGACAAAGCAAGGTGATGATGTCGCGGTAATCCTGCGTGGCGGGCAGGGCTGCTTCGCGTTCCGTGATGAGTATCGGCGAGGTGTTCATGGAGGTGTGGCGCAGAGGGTAGCATGTTTTTTCTCGCTGCTCAAGCCATACGTATGTCTTATTTCACAAAAATAACAGATATTAAATATAAAAGCTCGGCCATGCACGAATTGTAGTATTGCACTACGGGAAAAAATGGGGTAGAATAAAAACACGATGCGCAGGGTGAGATACACACGAGCCGTAGCCGGGCTGGCCATAGCCACCATGAGTATGCTGCAATGGGCAGTAGGGCAGGACGTTGCCCCGGTACCGACGGCGACCGAGGAAGAGGTTTCTGACGAGGTGGTAGACGTGCAGGTAGGGCGAGAGAATACCGTGAACGCCGATGAAGCGGGCGTGCAGAAGGCAGGCGATTATGAGCAAGCCACCGAGGTTGATTCGCCGTATGAGGATGAAAACGACCCCATGAGCTCAACATATCAATCACCGGCCGAACCGGTGAATGAGCAGTCGTCCGATAATGACCCCTCTCGCATAGCGTACCCCGTAACCCGCCGCAATGCTCGCACTATGTCATTGACAGTGCCTGCGCCACGCGGGTTGATTACCGACCGCAATGGCGAGGTCATGGCTACCACCACGGTGGCTTATCAACCCTCCATCGCATTCGGTCAGTTGAAAAACGTTACTGATGAAGATATAGTTGCTTTAGCTCGCCGTGTAATGGCAGAGTACGAGAAATTGGGCATAACCGTTATTGAAAAGACGGACTCGGAGCTCATCTCACACTATCGCCACCGCCGCTGGTTGCCATTGCCCATAGGGCCTGTGTTGCGCAAGCACGAGGTAGAACCCATAGAAGAAAAACTCAAGGCAATTGAGCACAGCACGCTGATGCCCCGTTACATTCGCTATTATCCCGCCGGTGAAACGGCCGGGCACATTATCGGCTACACCGGCACCAAGGCTAAATTACCCACCGGGCCCATCAATTACCATGACCCCTTGTTTGAAAAGCAAGAGGGGCGCGCCGGGCTGGAGCGTGTTTTTGATAGACAATTAGTGGGGCGTCCCGGGGTATGGCGTCTCATGTTCAACGAAGAAGGTAAAAAAAATCTGGATGAATTGCAACAACACCCACGCCCCGGTGGCACTGTGGTAACCACGCTGAATCTCAAGTGGCAAAAAGCCGCAGAAGAATCGTTGCGCCACAATACCGCGCGCAAAGATGAAAAGGGCAATGTCTACCCGGGGCGCGGTGCTTTCGTGATGATTGATGTGCACACCGGCGAGGTGGTGGTAATGGCCTCTGCCCCCAATTTCGACCCCAATGTCTTTATCCCCGCCATCTCGCAGAAAGATTATGATGCCTTGCGCAATGACCCCTGCAACCCCTTGGTGTCTCGCGCATTCGCCGGTGTGTATCCCCCGGCTTCTACCTTCAAAACCATTACGGTAGCGGCGGCTTTGCACCACAATATCATTACAGAGGGTACCTACATTTATTGCCCGTACAGTCTGCGTATCGGTGGGCACGAGTTCAAAAACCACAGTAGCTTTACGGGGGACATTAATTGCGTGACGGCCCTTGCTAAATCAAATAACCCCTTTATGTACCAAGTGGCGGCTACCCGCGAGCCACGCATCGGTGCCGAGCGCTTGTGTGATATGGCCCGCCGCTTCGGTTTGGGGGCTCGGACCGGCCTGCCCATTGCCGACAAACCCGGTAATGTGCCCGACGAGGCTTGGATGCAGCGCAACTACGCCCGTGGCTTCATGCAGGGCGATGCTGCCAATATGTCCATCGGGCAGGGGCCCTTGCTTGCTACCCCGCTGCAGGTCGCTTATGCCATGACCGGTATTGCCAACGGTCACTATATGCCCAAACTGCACCTGGTACGGCAAATCCTCGATATGGACGGCAATGTGGTCTACCAGTTCAAACCCTCGCAGCACCATAGCCTTGAGGATATGTCGGACGACCTTGTCGTGGTGCGTAAAGGTATGCGCGCCGTGGTTTCCGGCGGCTCCGGTTTCCGCGCCAAAATCAGCTATGCCACCAATGCCGGTAAAACCGGTACCGCCCAGTGGGGTAAACCCTCCGACGATTGCCGCCTTGCTTGGTTTGCCGGCTTTATACCTGCCGATAATCCACGCTATGCCTATGCTGCTCTTTATGAGGGCGAACCGCACCAAGTCATCTCCGGTGGCCGTATGGCTGCCGCTATCGTCACCGGATTCTTCGAGCATGAAACCGTTAAGGCCGACTTGAAAGCCGAGTTCGAGGCCGCCGCCCGCCGCCCCCTCAGTACCGAAGATTCGGTCCGTAAACCCGAGGAAGACGAATCTGCTGCGGCCCGCCGCGCTGCCGAGGACGAACGCCGCCGCCGCGATGCCGAACGCCGCCGCCGTACCGATAACTGGGATGATGGCCGTGGCCGCCATTGAATATGTTTTGTTATCATAAAGAGTAGTTATCTGAATGGATGATATTCATACACGGGGGTAACAACAACCCGGTAAATTTTCATATCTTAAACACCGGTGTGAGTTTTTAGGGGGAGGCTCGGTTGTAATAGAGTGAAAAACGGGGGTATTCGCCATATTGCGAATACCCCTTCGTTGACTTTTTTTGGGTATGATTCAGTAGTGAGCCCCTGCGTTTACCAATATGCTGTATATTTGCTGATGTTGGGTAGCATAGGAAAGTACCGAGAATTGTTTGTTATCTTTAGCGTTGATGTTGGCGCCGGCTGCTATCAGCGCTTGCACTGTTGCAACATGTCCTCTTTGGGCTGCAAGCATTAGAGCAGTACGCCCGTTTTTATCTGTAGCCTCCAGATTAGCTTTAGCCTTGATTAAGGCTTGTACGATTACTGTATGTCCTCGTTGCGCAGCAAATAATAAGGCCGGTACTCCATTTAAATCACGGCTATCAACTTCTGCTCCTGCAGCTATTAAGGCTTGCACAATCTCAGTATGACCGTTGTAAGCAGCATAGTGCAAAGCGTTTGCGCCTCCTGAGTCTCCTACTTCTGCACCTGCGCGCAAGAGGATTTTAACAATTTCGGTTTGTCCGTTCTGTGCAGCATGCTGCAGGGCAGTCATCCCCGTGTTGTCTCGGGTTTCTATATCAACCCCGGCCCGAATGAGAATCTGTACGGTTTTGCAGTAGGCTTCTTCGCTATGATATTTTTTGTCGACTTTTTTGCGTTTAACCGCATATAGTAAGACAGTATCTCCATCTGTATCTCGTTTAAATAGATCGCCACCTTGTTGAATGAAAAACTCTACCATTAATGCACGCCCATACCTTGCGGCTTGCATTAATGGTGTGGTACCTGTTTTTGAAGTGGCCTCAATATTCGCGCCTGCTTGGAGGAGCAGTTTGGCTGTTGATGCATTATTAGGGTTGCAAGCAGCGAAGTGCAAAGGGGTATTATTATTTGTTTTTAATTTTGCTTCAATGTCTGCGCCTGCTTGGATAAGCAGTTTAACTACCTCAGTTTTCCCATATAAGGAAGAAAGATGCAATGGCGTGATTCCGTCGTCATCTTGAGTCTGAATATTTGCACCTGATTGGATAAGTAGTTTTACGGTATCTGTGTGGCCTTTTTCGGCAGCAACGGCGAGGGCTGTATGACCTTTTTTGTTTTTAGCTTCAATCATGGCACCTTCTTGTATAAGCGCTTGAATTGTGGCAGAATGGCCATTGGCTGCGGCAATGATAAGAGCAGTTTCGCCGTTGGAGTTGACTACATCAATAGAAGCGCCCGATTTTATGAGCAACTTGGTTACATCCGTATGCCCATTTAGCGCTGCATGCATCAGAGGTGTGTAACCCATATTGTTTCTGGGGTTGATGGAAGCTCCGGTAGAAATTAGAACTTGAGCTGCGTTTGTATGTCCGTTTTGGGCTGCCAGCATTAGTGCAGTATCACCGTTTTTGCTTGTAGAATTAAACTTGGCGCCTGCTTGTATGAGGGTTTGAATCGTTTCCTGTTGGCCTCCGGCAGCGGCTGCCATCAGTGCAGTTTGTCCATTGTTATCTGTTGCTTCCAGTTTTGAGCCGAATTGTAGAAGAACGATAAGAGTGTCGTTTTTTCCTTTGTTAGCCGCAAGCATAAGCGGCGTCATCCCATTTGCGCTTTTTGCTTCTATATTAGCGCCCGATTTTATAAGTGCCATTGTAACAACAGTGTTCCCTTTTTCAGCAGAAATCATGAGTGGAGTAAGGCCCCCGGTAACGGTGGCTTCTATATTGGCGCCTGATTTTATAAGTGTTTTTACTACGTCTTTGTGGCCGTTTCTGGCTGCAATGGCCAGAGCAGTATAACCATCCGGTTGGCTGGCGTGAATATTTGCCCCGGCTTGTCCCAGATGGTTAACTGTGCTTGCATGTCCATTCATGGCTGCAAGCATGAGAGCCGTCATGCCGTTGGGTAGGGGGATTTCCATGTTGGCTCCTGATTGTATTAAATATTTTGCCGTTTCTGTATGGCCATTTTCGCATGCAAACATGAGAGGGCTGTACCCTTGCTGATTTGTAGCATTGATTTTGGCTCCTTTACGGATGAGAAAACGTACCGTTTCGGTGTGCCCATTTTGGGCTGCTTTCATTAGTGCGGTTGTGCCGGTTTCGTCTGCTGCATTAACATTTGCACCGTTTTCAATGTGTTTTTGTA
This sequence comes from Akkermansiaceae bacterium, assembly GCA_015062055.1. Taxonomy (GTDB): domain Bacteria; phylum Verrucomicrobiota; class Verrucomicrobiia; order Verrucomicrobiales; family Akkermansiaceae; genus Akkermansia. The sequence goes on along the minus strand of SUVK01000034.1, from coordinate 10,914 downwards.
CGGATTCTGTGTTGCCTTCTGCAGCCGCAACTAATAACTGTTGCCTTATGTTGTGTTGGTGAATTATTGTAGGAGTAAAAGTGGCGTACGCTGTGTTGATGATAGTCGAGCTGAAGATACATGTGAGCGCTATTGCTGTGTGAATTTTCATAATGGTTGAAAAGATGCCGTGATTGAGAAAGATTACGAATTATGCGTCCTGAGGTGTCTCGCATTCTATCAGTTTTTTCTGTTATTGCAAGATTATTTGCAGGGTGGAAAGTGCTAAATTCTTGACCAAGCTCCAAAATTCTACTTGCTTGACGGGGGGATAGGGGGTATAATGGACGCGTGAACGGAAATGACATGAAAGAGGTCGGCTTGCGTGCATACCGTGCCATGGAAATGGCGCGAGCGTTTGACACTAAGCTTTCCGCACTGTACAAGGCCGGCAAGATGTATGGCGGCGTCTTTTTGGGGCGAGGGCACGAGGCTATCGCCGCATGTGAGGCTGTGTTCCTTACCAAAGGTTTTGATGTATACAACCCCTTTATCCGCGAGCAAGCCGGGCGTTGTGCCTGGGGGTACAGCGTGCTAGAGAGTGCACGTTGCTACTTAGGCAGTACAGAGGGCTGCATGCGCGGGCGAGACGGCAATATTCACTGGGGGGTACCTGCAGACGGCAACCCGGCACCCATATCTCACCTGGGGGCCATGGTGCCCGTGGTGGCGGGTATGATGCTGGCCAAACGTATGCAAGGCATAGAGGGTGCCGTGGCCGTGCTGAACTTGGGCGATGGTACTACCTCTGTAGGGGCTACGCACGAGGGCTGCAATATGATAGCCGTCGAGAAATTGCCCGTTGTCATTGTTGTTACCAACAACCGCTATGCGTACTCCACCCCCAATGAGCGCGAGTTTGCCTGTGCTTCATTGACGGACCGTGGCGTAGGCTATGGTTTTGCCACGCACGAGTGCGATGGTACGAATTTTCTGCAAACCCTTGATACCATGCAAAAAGCCGTGGCGGCTGCCAGGGCCGGTGAAGGCCCCCAATGGGTAGTGGCCAACACCTTGCGCATGTGCGGCCATGGCGAGCACGATGATGCCTCCTACATACCTGCCGAGCTCAAGGCTGCCTATGCAGACCGCGACCCCCTGCTTGTTGCCCGCCGCCAAGTGGTTGAGCAGGGCTGGCTTACCGAGGCCGAGGTGGCTGCCGTGCAGGCTGAATGTACGGATGAAGTGCAGCGTGCCATGGCTCATGCTCAAAAGGAGCCTACCCCCATACCGGCAGAGACGGATTGGAACGCCGTCTCCTGGAAACCCTCCCGTTATTAACTGTCTCGCTGAAATACAACCATGAGTGTAACCTACATAGATGCCATACACCACGCCATGGCCGAGTTGCTGGAGGAAGACCCGAGCGTGTTCCTCTACGGCGAGGATATTGCCGGCAAGTTCGGCGGTGCCTTTAAGGCCACCAAAGGCTTGGCAGAAAAGTTTCCGGGGCGCGTGCTCAATGCTCCCATTGCAGAAGATACCATCATGGGGGTGGCGATAGGGGCTGCTATTGGCGGCATGAAACCCATTGCCGAAATGCAGTTTGCAGACTTCGGTATCTTGGCGCTTAACCAGATGTGCAATAATGCCGCTGCTCACTACTTCCGCACCGGTATGCCGCTGAATGTTACCCTGCGCATGCCCTGTGGCGGCACACCCGGCGGTGGCCCATACCACAGCCAGATGGTAGAGGCTTTGTTCGCCCATTTCCCGGGGCTGCACGTGTTTACCCCGGCTACGGTGGCAGATGCCTACTACATGCTCAAGCAGGCCGTGCAGATACCCGACCCCGTGGTGTTCTTGGAGCACAAGTTCTTGTACCGTTGGCTCAAGGCCGATACTTGGGTAGATGCCGACCCGCTGCCCATTGGCCGAGCCCGCATTGCCCGCCCCGGGCGCCACGCCACGGTGGTGACCTATTCTGCCATGGTGCCGGAGTCTCTCAAGGCGGCCGAAGAGCTGGCTGCCACCAGTGGTTACCACATCGAGGTGGTCGACTTACGCACCGTAAAACCCATTGATACCGATACCATTCTGGCCTCGGTAGCACGCACGGGCAGACTGCTGGTAGTGAGCGAGGATTTCCCCTGGGGTGGTGTGGCGGCCGAGGTTGTGGCCCGCGTGGCCTCCGAGGGGATGCACTTGCTGGATGCCCCGCCCCTGCGCCTCAGCTCAAAAGAAAGCCCCATCCCCTACCATCCCGATTTGTGGAAGGCGCACCGCCCGCACAGTGAAGATATAGCCGCCGCCGTTCGTTACCTTTTAACCCTTTAACACCATTATGCCGTCCGTACCCATTCTCATGCCCCAGTTGGGCGAATCCATAGCCGAGGCCTCCATCATGCAACTGCTGGTAAAACCCGGTGACACCGTACAAGAAGACCAAGAGGTGTTTGAGGTAGAAACCAACAAAGCCGTTATGGCCGTCACCGTTTCTTGCGGCGGGGTGGTGAAATGTATCTCGGTAAGCGAGGGCGAGACCGTGCCCGTGGGTGCCGTCATGGGCATTATCGAGGCTACCGATGACGAGGTAGAGCGCACCGGTGCCACCACCATGGATGCCGCCGCCGTTGAGGCTGCCACGGCCCCGGCCGTGCCTGCTGCCCCCACCGGCCCCGCTGCTATGGATGGTGCCCACTTCCGCACCGAAGGTGAGTACCGAGAGGGTGCACCCACCCAAATTGAAACCGGGGGCCGCGGCCTACCCGTGCCGGCACGCATTCGCGGGGCTCATTACCTTTCCCCCCGCATCAAGGCCCGTATGGATGAGCTGAGTATCACCGAGGCCGACCTCGCATACGTCATCGGTACCGGTGCCAATGGCCGCATTACCATAGAAGACTTCGAAAACTTTATCAACTATGTAGACGGCTGGCCCTCTAAACCGGCCTCGCCCATGCGCCGCAGTGTGGCCGGCAGCATGCAGCGCACTTGGCGCCGCCCCATTGCCAGTGCCGGCCGCCCCATCTACATGGCCCCCATCATACTGCACCGCCGTAATCACCCGCGCAAACCCGGTGTCACGCTTTACTTCTTGCGTGCCTTGGCATTAGCCCTGGCAGAGACCCCCGAATGCGCCGGTTATATGGTGGGCGGGCGCATTCTGACCCCTCGCCATATCGACTTGGGTGTGGCGGTACAGGTGGCAGATGGTGTTATGGTGCCCGTGATTCGTAGGGTAAATGAATACACCATGGATGAACTCATCGACGAGTATAACAAAGTGGTGAAACAAGCACGCGACCGCAAACTTGACCCCGCCTATGTGGGGGGCGGTATTGCCACGGTGTCCAACTTCGGTGGTTTCGGGCTTACCTTTGCATCCCCCATGCCGTTGCCCAGCGAAAGCCTTATTTTGGGTGTGGGTGCCGTGCGCAAAACCCCCGTGTGGAGCGATGAGGTAGAATGCTTTATCCCCGTAGAGCAGGCAGAGATTGTTGCCTCGTTTGACCACCGCGTGGTAGATGGTGGCGATATCGGCCGCCTGATGCAGCGTATCGCCTACTTCCTGGAGCACCCGGAGCATCTATAAATAACCACCCCACCCCGCTCATGCAGCCCCTTGACCCTCAAAAGCATGTCATCGGTATACTCGCCGGCGCCGGCGAGTACCCACGCCTTATGATAGAGGGTGCCAAGCGTGCCGGTATGCGTGTGGTGGTGGCCGGTTTTCGCGGGGCTGTCGGCAAAGAGATTCCGCCCCTGTGTGACGCTTTCTGCAAGTTTAGGGTAGGTGCCGTGGAGGGACCGCGTAAGTTTTTTCAGGAGAATGGCGTAACCCACGTAGTGATGACCGGGCAAATTAAGCCCGCCTGCATCTACACCATGTGGCCCGATGCCACAGCTCGCCGCCTGCTGGCGCAGCTGGACCGCCGCAACGCCCACACCATCTTCGGGGCTGTGTGTGATTATGTGGCAGAGCACGGCATGCAAATGCTGCCCTCTACCGCTTTTATGGATGAGGTATTGCCCGGAGAGGGGCATTTGGCAGGGCCCGCCCCCACAGAAGCTCAGATGACAGAGGCACGGCATGGCATGCAGCTTGCCCGAGAAATTGCCAGGCTCGATATCGGACAAAGCCTTATTGTTCGCGGCAATGAGGTAACGTGTGTCGAGGCGTTTAAGGGCACCAATGAGTGCATCCAAAACAGCGAGGGTACCCCCCAAGCCCCGGTTACTCTTTGCAAAGTCACTAAACCAGGGCACGATATGCGCTTCGACGTGCCTTGCCTCGGGCTGCGTACGATTCAACATTGCGTGCGCCACCATGTACGCCACATCGTCTTCGAAGCCCACCGTACCATCCTTTTCCAAAAACAGGCCGTTATCGACTTATGCAACGCTCACGGCATTACCCTGCATGGCATGCAAATGCCCGATGGTGGCCCCCAAGTGCCTGCCATTGAACATGCCGGCGACGATGCCGCCCACGCCCGAGCTCTTGCCGGCGCGATGGAGATGCTGGGTATAGGCCATTCTGCCGTGGTGTGCGATGGCGTTGTTATTGCGGTTGAAGACCCCATAGGCCCTCTCAAGTGCATTGCACGTGCCGGGGCCTATATGAAACGCATACGCTTTGCGCGCTTTGCCAATTGGTTGTGTGGTATTCTGCTGGGCCGTAAGGGTAGTCCCCCCGCGCCCATGGTGATGGGTACCACCGCCCAATGCTTCATCACTCCTCTGGTGCAGCAAAAAGCCCGTAAAGCCGGAATCTTTCTGCAATAATTAAAAGTGCCATGAAAAAATACAACTGCCTTCTCATACCGATTTTTATTTGCCTTTGCCTGTGTAGTTTTACCGCCTGCGGGGTGCAATCATTGCTCTATCCCGGGGCAGATATAAGCATGCCCGACTCGCGCTACGGTGCAGAGCCGGATCAGGTTGAGATAAAAGCCGCGGATGGTGTTGCACTGCGTGGCTGGTTCTTCAACCGTGGGCAGAACTCCCCGCTGGTGGTTTATTATGGCGGCAATGCCATGAATGTAGGCGCCTTTGTAGAGATGGCTCAGTCAGATACCACCCGCTCTTATCTGCTTATCAACTACCGAGGCTATGGCAACAGCGAGGGCGAACCGGCAGAAGCTGCCTTGGTGCAAGATGCCTGCCACTGCCTGCATGTAGCCCGAAAAAAAATCGGCAATCCCGCCTCTGTTACGCTGGTGGGGTTCAGCCTCGGCAGCGGTGTCGCCACCCAAGTGGCCGCACTTGAAAACCCCGATGCCCTCATCCTTATTTGCCCCTTCGACAGCATTACCGAGGTCGCATGCAATTTTGTTCCCGTCTTACCCAGGTTGCTCCCGCTCGATACTTGGAAATCGGCTGCCTATGCCCCGCAAATCTCTTGCCCTGTCACCATTCTGCGCGCTTCTTACGACTCTGTTGTACCCCGCGACAGTACCGATGCCCTCATACACGCCTTTACCAACACCTCGCCCACCGTCTATGAGTTCCCTTGCGATCATAACGATATCTTCGTGGCTGAGGGGTTCCTCGAAACCCTGAACAAGCACCTGCCGTGACACCGCCTGACCGCTTTATCTGTACCATTATCGCTTTTTTGTGCGCTTTTTTGATGGGCGGGGGCGTCATAATGGCGCCTCTCCTGTTCATATCTATGCACATGTCGGATTCACCGTGGGTGGGGGCCGCCCCGGGGTTCTTCGCTGTTGGCCTTTTCGGGGTCTCTTTTTTGACCTATGCTTGTTTGAGTGCCCTTATGTCCGCATGTCGTCTTAAACATGCTTTTTGGTTTGCTCTGGCCATTACCTTGCTTACTTTGGTGGCGTCTTATTTGTTTTACCTCAACACCGGCGTAACGGTATATTGAGACTCTTTTTGCCCTGAAAATTATTTTTTTGCAAAATCGTGATAGATTTTGCTCGCTTGCTTTCTCTTAATGGATGTATAAGCTGTCGCCCTCCTTTTGACGGCAGTATTCAGATGGACTCAGATTTTCCAATCGAGCATGGGGGCGCTCTTGGTTGTAGTAGGTTAACCAACGCGCTGTTAAGCGCCGTGCTGCCTCTAATGTATTGACTTCATTAAGCAAGAAACAGTCATATTTGAACGTGCGCCGGAAACGTTCGACAGCAATGTTATCTGCCCATCGACCCTTACCATCCATGCTAATGGTTATACCCTGTTCTTCCAATTTTTTAAGCCATTCATGAGAGGTGTATTGACTACCCTGATTCGTGTTGAATATTTCCGGTTTGCGACCGGTTATAACTGCCATATCAAACGCTTTTAGGCACAGTTGCGTACTCATGTTATCAGATAGGCTCCAACCGAGCACCTCACGACTTGCCCAGTCTAACACGACACTGAGATAGTAATTTTTCGAACCTATCTGCAAGTAGGTAATATCACTACTCCATACTTTATCTACCTCAATCGTTTGCAACGATTTGAGCAGATATGGACGCACCCCCTCTTTACTTTTTGCCGGTGCACTCGTTTTAGGATGACGATAGATAGTTTTTATCCTCATCTTTCTGCGTATGCGTGTGATTTTTTTTGCTCCTATCTTGATTCCTCACTTTTGCTCGTTGTGTCTTTAGCAATTCCAAGAAAGTATCGGAGATTTGCGCTAACACTTCTACGCTAAAAGGTGGGGTTATATGGCCTCTGTCTCTGAAGTTCAGGCGTTCGCCGGAGTATAAAAGAATGGGACCTTTGCTGAAATAGATTTCGTTTAAATCCAGTACTCTGCAATAACCTTCATTTTCAAGCATATAGAGTGCGTTAGTCGCATCTTGATATTCTTTTGTGTGCATTTCTTGTGTAAGTATGATGGGGTCCTTATCATGCATGGGCATTGCAGTGCCGTAACGGAAATGTCGCCAGCGTGCGTATTCCAAACCTTGATCCAAATCTTTGGCGTTTTCAAACCCCAGTAATACAGGTGCGTGGGTGAGTACAATGACCTGTTTGCCAATTTGTTTCAGATCAGCAAAAAAATGTTTTAAATGCTCAATGTTTTGTTGACGCGTACGCTTATATTTTTTCATATCCCAAGCGATGACACTGCGAGGTGCCAGCGCCGATTCCCAGTGATGCCCAATAACAATGGTGTGAATTTCCGGATGTTCTTTGAGCCAGTTGAGGAATGCGTAATACTTTTCGCTATCCCAGCAATAGCTGGGGGAGCCATAGTGATATAAATCATGATAGGGTAAAACGACACTGCTTAAGAATACGCCGTTGATATTTTTTGTTTTACATAGCTCGTTGAACCCTGCGTACATTTGTTGTGCGTGGCTGTCACCGACTACTACGAACTCCGGCATTTGATTCATGTGCCCCAAGGGTATAAACTCTGCTTGTTCGCCGGAGGTAATTCTGAAGTCATTTTGGTGTAATCCGGTGACGCCTCCATCGGCAATCAACAAAGTTTCATCGTATCCTTGCAGTAAGTGCTTTCGCACATGCTCCGGCATAGTCGGGAGGTTGTATGAAGGGTATTGGATATTTGAGTTCCGGAAGAAATCTATGCCTAGTTTTGTGTGTAAACGCATGATGCTGCCTATGCTCACTGCTGCAAGGATTAGTATTGATGTAACAACTAAATTATATTTGCGTTTTTCAATAAAAAACCATAGCAACCATGCAAGAATGAGCATGGCGAGAAGGAGAATCATGCTTGCACTGAGATTCGGCAATTCTTTAGAATAACGCTTGTATATGACTATGAGGGGGAAATGAATCAGGTAAAGTGAAAAGGAAATCTTACCAATCCACATTACGGCTTTGTTCTCCAATAATAAACGAATTTTTGTGCCGGGAATATAGGTGAGGGTTAAGACTGTTGCCATAACGGTAAGAAGTGCGCCACTAAGGGGCTCTTCCGTATTGCGTAATAGCGCATAAAGGAGAACACCAACGCCGATGCCGGCTGCAAGAAGGTTAATTCTTGTATCTTTGGCACGGGGTAAAATGCAGATTAGTGCCCCGGCTGCAACCTGCCAAATGCGCCCGATTGTATCATAGTAGGAGACTGATTTAGTCTGTGTCCACACGGGTAAATTGTTTTCACTGAGATAATCGTGTATGGGCAGGGAGTAAAAATATATAATTGATACCACTGCAGCAACCACAACGGTGATGATTCGTGTTACTCGATTTGTTTTTTTGAGGCAAAAACAGCCGATAGCCCATATAGCGTATATTTGAACCACCAGAGAAAGATACCATGTGTGAAGCAGGGGATTCAGATTCGCATTGGTAGAAAAATAATCCGAATATTTGTGAATGTAATGAATGTTGGATAAACAAAAGAGAGAGCTGATACTGCAAGCCCCTTCATCTTCTATGGATTTTGTGCTGAAAAGTACGGGAAAAACAATAAAAGCCGTTATGATGACAACGATTGCAAGAAGCGGGATGATTCTTAAAACTTTTTTTTGAATGAATGGTAGTATTTTGAAATCGCTTTTGTATCCCCTGAATAAAAGAAAGCCGCTAATGACCAAAAAAACGTCCACGCCCAAAAATCCCTGAGAAAAATAATCCGCTCTGAGGTGAAACAGTATAACCATCAATATGGCGATACCCCTTAATCCCATAAGATGAGATAGAAAGTTTTTACTTGAAAGAGTCTCCTGTAGTGAAGCTGTGGATGTGGCGGTTTGCATAATATAAGCTGTCGCCCTCCTTTTGACACGAACAAGCCATTTCTTCTTGTTTTATTGCCCGGATGAGAGCAAAGGTTTTATAGCATAAAGCGGTGTGGTGAGTCAATCCATTTTTTGCGCGATTTTGTAGCGTAGATGCTGCGTCCCGAGCGTAGCGAGGGCGCGGAGCAGAGCGACGCGAGCTGCATCGGAGCGGAAAAATCGTGCAAAAAAATTCGCCGCAGGGGGGTACCCCTTTTGACGGCAGTATTCAGATGGACTCAGATTTTCCAATCGAGCATGGGGGCGCTCTTGGTTGTAGTAGGTTAACCAACGCGCTGTTAAGCGCCGTGCTGCCTCTAATGTATTGACTTCATTAAGCAAGAAACAGTCATATTTGAACGTGCGCCGGAAACGTTCTACAGCAATGTTATCTGCCCATCGTCCCTTACCATCCATGCTAATGGTTATACTCTGTTCTTCCAATTTTTTAAGCCATTCATGAGAGGTGTATTGACTACCCTGATCTGTATTGAGGATTTCCGGTTTACGTCCACTCGCTAACGCCATTGTCAGTGCCTCATGGCACAGTTCCACGGTCATGTTGCGTCCTACGCTATACCCTAAGGCCTCTCGGCTTGCCCAATCTATGACGACTCACAGATAATATGTTCTTCCCTCCACCTTCAGGTAGGTCATATCGGTAGCCCATACCATGTCCGGCTTGTCTATTTGCATACCTTTGCGCAAGTAAGGTACTTTCTCGTGTTGCGGATGTGGTTTACTGGTATCACGCTTACAATAGATTGCCTTAAGCCCCGTTTTTTTCATCAGCCGCCTTACATATTTCCTGTTTACTTGATATTGTAAGGCGTTACTAACGTGGGTTGTCAGGCATCGATAGCCTAAACAAGGGTCTTTTAATAACCACGCCAATATTACTTGTTTGGCTTGCTTATCTCTTGCTTTGGCTATTTCTGAGCGTTTCTCTGTGTAATAATACCGCGATTTGCTCAAATCCATCAATTGACCCTGGCGTTTTACGCTTATGCGAGGCTCCTTTTCATCTATCATTTGATAGCGTCCCTCCACGCCGGTACACTCATTGCCTTTTTTTAGCCAAGCCGGTTCGTATTCCCTTTGCCCTACCGGCTGTTCCAGGTCGTTGACTTTCTTTTCCGGTTTTCTGACATTTTTGTCTGCCTTATTCTTGCGGACAAACAACTGCGCTGCTCCTTGCTGCAACTGTTGTTTCCATTCTCATATCTGACCGGCGGCCACTCCGTACTGGGCTGCCGGTTCCTGCAGACTCTTTTCGCCTTTCACTGCCTCCAAGGCAACTGTCGCCTTGAACTCTTCTGTGTATTGTTTGCTCATTGTTGTGTTTGCGGTTATGTTCCCCCAAACACGGCTCTTTTTCCACCCTAAAATTCGTTAACCTCTGTGGCCTTTTCCGGGGCGCACCTCATACTGCAATTTTTTATAACAGGACGCAGTTGGAATCGTAGATTTGAAATATTATCTTGCAATAGCTGAATTTCTTGAATCCGTCGATTTGCTTCATCTGATTTAAAACGATTACAATATAAAGCAAATGGTGGAATATTGAATGAGGCAATGCGGCGTCCAGTATCTAGGTCACCATCTTGGCACATGAATAAGCTTATTATCAAAAGCCTGCTAAGAGAATCCTCCGTCTCCCACCAGATTAAGGTTAAATATTCTGTTTCTCCTAATAAGAAAAGTTCAACCATTATTTCGTAGTATCGAGGAGAATAAACTTGGTTACCCTTTTCGGCTTTGAACTCTTTTTTTAAGAGAAATACTTTATATTCTTTATCCTCCTTTTTTGTTTCTGTTAATGAAAATGATGGTTCATAATTATCAAATATTTTCAGCATCTGATAGACAACATCATTGTAAGTTAATGGAAAGGAAACCTGCTTACATTTCGTTCCGACGCTATCAGAGGCCATTGTTGCATTAGAGAACAACATGCAAGAGAATATCATTAGTGGGAGTAACCGCATGTAATATATCATATATATAAAACTTTTAATTAGAGAACAATCATATCAACCTATTGTATTAATGTCAAGAGTTTATCAGAATAAACGAGATTATTATTTTAACGCGCATTGCCTCAAAAAAACAGTCACCGAACTGACACTTCCCACGAGTTTGGCTGACACGTGAAAAGCTGGATGCCTCATAAATCAGGTACTAACATATACACATGTCACTCAAAATGAGCAAACAA
>SUVK01000033.1 GCA_015062055.1 Akkermansiaceae bacterium | reverse complement strand
CTCGACGCATCTTTAAAGGCAAATCAGCACGCCACATGGCACGAACAGAAAAGCTCCATTTTCTCAAAATTGCAGCGTAAATTGAAGAAAAATCACTTACTGTCGCATTTGGTCTTGCAATTCAGCTCTATACTGACAGGATGCGCCGCTTTCGCTGCACGAATTGCCTTGCCAAGCTGTCTTGGAACGGTTATAATGTGGGCACAGGAGGCCCTGCAAGCTCCTCGTGAACCGTATGCAAAAGACCTCAATATCCGCCCCCGCTTGTAAGCGCAACGTGCCGTCATCGTTCATGTTGCGCTGTTCTCGCCTGCGTATGACTCGGCAACGACGTATTGTCATCGATATACTGTTGGCTTCCGATGACCATCCTACCGCCGCTCAGATATATGAGCGCTGTCGCTCAGTTATGCCCGGTATATCATTGGCAACAATCTATAACAGTCTGGACGCGCTGGTAGAGGCAAAGTTGGTGAACCATCTCCACCCTGACAATGGGCCGAGCCGATATTGTCCTAACGTAGTACCGCACATACACTTAATGGATAACAATACGCAGCGAGTCATAGACGTGCACCTGCGAGACGGCCTCACCCCGGCGGATGTGTTTGACCTGCCGGAGGGGGTTACCGTAGACACGATGGAGGCGTACCTGCATGGCTTTATTCCCGATAAATATTTCTCAGCACATTAACCATGAGTCTTATAATAAAAGATCTGTACGCCCGTGTTAAAGACGGAGCGCAAATTCTTAACGGAGTCAGCCTTGAAATTCCCAAGGGAGAAGTTCATGCTATCATGGGGCCTAACGGTTCCGGCAAAAGCACGCTTTCCAAGGTGTTATGCGGGCATCCCGACTACGAAGTCATATCCGGAACAGCCGAGCTGGATGGTCAAGATATATTTGCCATGACCGTTGATGAGCGCAGCCGCGCCGGACTTTTCTTGGCATTTCAATACCCTGTTGAGGTGCCGGGAGTAAGCAATGCCAACTTTTTACGTGCGGCCTTACAAGCCAGATTACCCAAGGGCGAAGAGCTTGATGCCGTTTCATTTTATAAGACAATGCGTAGCACCATGACCAAGCTGGGCATGGATACCAAGTTTACTGCACGTTCCGTTAACGAGGGGTTTTCGGGAGGCGAGAAAAAGCGCAACGATATCTTGCAGATGATGATGCTCGAGCCTACCTATGCTATATTAGATGAAACCGATAGCGGGTTGGATGTAGACGCATTGCGCATCGTATCCGATGGTGTTAATGCCATGCGGGCACCGTACCGTAGCTTCATGATTATTACGCACTACAAACGCTTGCTCGACTACATTAAGCCGGATGTCGTGCATGTACTCTATAAAGGACGTATTGAGCGTACAGGTGGCTATGAGCTCGTAGAAAGCATTGAGCAAAACGGCTTTGACTTTTTGAAAACTGAAGAGTGATGGATGAATCCCCCTTCCAGATAGATACACGCGGGGAGTTTGCCTTTCCCGAAAATCACCGTTTCGATGCCGGTTATGGTTTAACTGAGGCAACTATCGATTACATATGTGATGCCAAGGGCGAGCCTGATTGGGTGCGTCAATTTCGTAAAGATGCCTTAAAGCGTTTCCATGAGATGCCTATGCCCACACATTGGGCGCCTGAGGGTATCAATAATCTGGATTTCGACCAGATACGTTATTACTTGGCTCACGGGACAGCCCCTTACAAAAGCTGGGACGACGTGCCCGACGATGTGAAGCGGACCTTTGAGCGCCTCGGTGTACCGGAGCAAGAACGTGCCTTTTTGGCAGGCGTAGATGCTCAGTACGACTCCGAAACCGCGTACAATAACATGCGCGAAGAACTTAGTAAACAAGGCGTTATTTTTGTCAATTCAACGGAAGGCTTGCGAGAATATGAGCATATCTTCCGCCCTTGGTTCGGTAAGGTTATACCGGTGAATGATAATAAGTTTTCAGCCCTGAATCATGCGGCTTTTTCCGGTGGCTCGTTCATTTATGTTCCTAAGGGTGTTAAATTGGCACAGCCTTTGCAAGCGTATTTCCGTATTAACTCTGAAAGCATGGGCCAATTCGAGCGAACTCTTATTATTGCCGATGAAGGTGCCGAGCTCATGTACATGGAGGGATGCACTGCGCCGAAATACGACAGTGCTACCCTGCACTCCGGCGTTGTGGAACTCGTAGCGCTCAAGGGTGCCAAGATACAATACGTAACAGTGCAAAATTGGGCCACTAACGTGTATAATCTTGTGATACAGAGAGGGTTAGCCATGGAAGATGCCGAAATACGGTGGATAGATTGCAATATCGGCTCAGGGCTTACCATGAAGTACCCGGCCGTAGTTTTACAGGGACGTCGCGCGCGAGGTGAGGTAGTCAGCATCTCGTTAGCCCATAGCGGGCAACTGCAAGATACGGGAGCCCGCATGATTCACGCTGCCCCCGAAACTACATCCAACATCGTTGCAAAATCCATTTCCATCGGCGAGGGGCGCGCCAGCTATCGAGGTGAAGTTAATGTGCTCAAAGGGATGAAAGGTTGCAAAAATAACACCGAGTGTGATGCCTTGTTAATCAACCCCACCAGTCGCACAGACACCTACCCTGCTATCAGTGTCAATGGTAATGCTTCTGCCGTACAGCACGAAGCATCGGTCTCTCAGGTAGATGAAGAAATGCTCTTCTATATGCAACAACGAGGACTCACTCGTGCACAAGCCATGAGCTTGGCTGTCAACGGTTTTATCAACGACTTGGTGAAAGAATTTCCTATGGAGTACTCTGTAGAACTGCGTCGTTTGATTGATTTAGAGATGGAAGATTCCATCGGTTAACCCCCCTGCACTGTATTTTATTATGGATTTTCCACAAAATATGAGCATGGAAGAAGCCTTTGCGCTTGCTGAGGCCGAGGCTAAACTGCAGCAAGCCCTTGCTGAAGGTAAACAACGTTTTGAAAACGCGGTAGTACCCAATCGTTACAATGAAGATTGGCGTTTCGGGCGTCCGAATAAGTATGCTGCTGCCTTGGTAGAGTTACTGCAAAGTGACACGGCCTCCTCGGGCAAAGCCGAGGTAAAGAATGCAGGCGACGCAGCCATGGTTGTAACCCGAGACGATGACGACTTGCGACAAACCGAAATGTTGATGCCCAGTATCGGCTCGGACGCACTACTCGGCATGCACCTCAAGAGATTCGGCAGTGGTTATGCACTTTTCATAGAAAAGTCGATCAGTGAGCCCATACACATTTATTACAGTACCGGCGGACTATATACGCCATCTACCTTTATCATGGTGGCTCCCGGAGTTAAGGCCGAGGTAATTGAACACCATGCCGCTGATACACCCGAGGCTACCATGTTCGTTACCCGTAATATACACGTTGCCGAGGGGTCAGAACTGAGTGTATCATTACACAGCAGCGGATTCTCTCGCTATATGTGCATTACTGACATTCAGAACATGGGCGGTAAGGTCCATCATCTCACCACACATGATAACACCCTGTGGACTCGAGAAGAAACCGTTGCCGAGATATACGCCGGCACGGAGTCTACCTGCAATAATCTATATTCGGCAAATCGGCCCGCCGGTGAAAGTATTTTAGACCAACACACCCGACAAATTCACCATGTCGGGGGGGCTGCGAGCGACCTCCTTTATAAAAATGTGGTAGATGACAACGCAACAGCCATTTTTGCCGGCAATATATACGTGGCCACGGGGGCGCATCATACAGATGCTTACCAAAGTAATCGTAATATGTTGTTGAGTGAAAAAGCGACCATTCATTCATTGCCCGGGTTGGAGATTCTGGCAGATAAAGTGCGTTGCTCTCATGGCAGCGCCAGTGCCCCTATGGATGACGAGCAGCTCTTCTACATGTGCTCACGCGGAATCCCCCGCAGAGAAGCTCAACTTTTGGTGGCTGAAGGCTTTTTAGCTGAGGTGATAAATAAATTCCGAGCCCTTTCTCAATCATCTTGACAAGGCAATTTTGCCGTGTAAAATAGTAGGAACGAATGAGAGCCGCGGTTCTGTTTTTATGGATGCTAACATTAAACATGCCTTTGCAGGCATGGGATGGTCCGTGCGCAGATGCAGCCTCTACCCAAGCAGCCGAAGACCTTTGCAGCAAGTTGATAGCGAATGCTAAAGAAATAGACGCACTGCTGCACACTATAAGAGATACAGCAAGCGCAGATGCAGCGGCCCCTCAACTTGAGAAAAAGTTGCAAGAGATGCGTGCCTTGTTAGCGGGTCTGGAGACACTGCCTTTCGATGCCGAAACAACACAAATTATAACGAACAATATGATGGAGCTAACACATCTCTATCAATCATACATGCCTCTTATTCAGGAGCTGATTGACAAAAATGCGTATGGTTCCGTCGCTTTGCTTGAGCACTTGCGTAAACACAATGCCGACAACGATATCTATGCCGACGCAGATACAGATGTTGCGATACCGTATGCCGACATATATCAACGCATGGAAACAGCACTCAATCGTGCTGTTTATAATTTGCGAAAAGCCACGGATATTTACACAGCTACAGAAGCAGCCGGCATTGTGTCAGAATCATACGCTCTCCAACAAAGCTTGATGAAAGAGCTGACAACGCTGCAAAATCTCGAACCGCATCCGGCTGAAAATCAAGCAATTCCTGAATCTATTACGCAATTGAAAGCTGAGTTGGAGCGTGAATTGGAGCGTCTCCGTGAATTGCAATTTTTCGGCGAGCCAGACTTGCCGTCCCTGATACCGGAATACCTTAAACTCATACCCTGACAAGGCAACATGTTACGTACCGACTATCATACGCATACTCCATTGTGTCGTCACGCTCAAGGCAATCCCGAGGCATTTGTCGAGCAAGCAATCAAGCTGGGGATGCATCAATACGGTATCGCAGACCATGCGCCCATGCCCCCCCAACAAGAGCCCTACGATGAATGGCGTATGCTTACAGTCGAATTGCCGGCTTACTTTGAGTGGGTATCGCGAGCCCGTGCAACGGCAGAACGCAGCAAGGTTAATATACTGTGTGGGCTGGAGTGTGATTGGGTGCCCGACATTGCCCCCTGGATAACACAATTACGCTTGCTTCATCAGTGGGATTACCTCATTGGCTCCGTTCATTATCTGCCCGGCAATGGCTCTGTGGATGATTCTTTGTATGCGGATAAATGTTTAACCCACAGCACAGAAGAAGATTGGCGCCAGTATTGGGCATCCATCGAGTCTATGGTACGCAGTGGCTTGTTTGATATAGTCGGCCATATCGATTTGGTTAAGATATGGGGCCGAATCCCACAGGGCGACCTTACCCCATACTACGAGCCTGTTTTGCAAGCTTTGCAAGAAAGCAACATGGCTGTGGAAATTAATACAGCGGGCTGGCATAAACATTGTGCGGAGCAATACCCCTCAATTCCCCTGCTCCGAGAACTATTGAAACGCCACATTCCCATCGTCATCAACTCCGATGCTCACGCTCCCGAGCATCTTTCCCGTGGCTGGGAAAATGCCGTTGCTTTGTTGCAACAACTGACTGATTCTAAACTCCGACAATTTACGCACCCCGTTTCTCACGGTTGCGCCACCCTTCAAGCATATGGATCTCTTTGAATTCGCTGCTGCCCAACAGTCTGACCCACGGCAACGCTATAACGAGCTTTGTCGCATCATCAACCATAACAATATCCTCTACTACGCTAAGGCTCAGCCCGAAATAACGGATGCCGAGTACGATGCCCTATACCGCGAACTCGAAGCAATCGAAGCTGAATATCCCGATTTTATCACGCCCGACTCACCCACACAAAAAGTGGGCAATGATCTTGCTGACGGCTTCCGCAAGGTAACGCATCCTCGCCCCATGCAAAGTATAGATGACATATTTGAACATAAACCCGAGCAAGGCGAAACCGATGCCGAGTTAGTGGAGTTTTACACTCGCCTCAGCAAAAATCTATCCGCTACATCTCCGAAAGTCGTTGTAGAGCCCAAGATAGACGGTTGTGCCGTCACTCTTATGTATCGCAACGGCAAATTGCAGTACGCGGCCACCCGTGGTGACGGACAAACCGGCGATGATATCACAAACAACATCCTTACCATCAAATCCGTTCCGTCTCAATTGCCGGATGGAGCCCCAACTGTGCTAGAGGTTCGGGGCGAGGTCTACATGCCTTTTGCGGCATTCAATCTGCTTAACGAGCAGCGAGATGCGGCAGGTTTGCCTACCTTGGCAAACCCTCGCAATGCTACGGCGGGCACTATTAAATTGCTTGATGTCAGTGAAGTAGCTGCAAGACCATTGGCGTTTCTTGCTCATGGCATCGGTATGCTGGAAGGGACTGAGCTGCACACGCAAGATGACTACGAGGCACTGCTTCGCAAAATGGAGATACCCTATAATACTCCCATCATCAGGGCCGAAGGCTTAGAGCAACTTCGTGCAGCCGTGAGAGATATCAACACCTTACGCCATAACCTTGGATATGGCACCGATGGTGCCGTTATCAAGCTGGATGACTACGCGGCTCGAGAGTCCCTGGGCTCTACGGCCAGAGCCCCTCGTTGGGCTGCTGCTTTCAAATACTTGCCGGAGCAAAAAGAAACGATACTTCGCGACATTACTATTCAAGTGGGACGCACCGGGGTACTTACGCCCGTTGCTGAGCTCGAGCCCGTTCACCTTTCCGGTACAACTGTCTCCCGCGCCACTCTGCATAACCAAGATGAGATAACACGCAAGGATATTCGCATCGGTGATACTGTTCTTGTTGAAAAATCCGGTGAAATCATCCCGGCAATCGTCAAGGTGAACAAAGAAAAGAGACCTGACACAGCGCATCCTTACCATATTGATGAAGCTGTTGGGGGTGTTTGCCCGGCTTGTGGGGCACCCATCTCTCAAGAAGAGGGCCAAGTGGCGTGGCGCTGCACCAATTTCACCTGCTCTGCCCAAACTGCCATGCGCACTACCTATTTTTGCAAGCGCGAGGCCCTCGATGTAGAAAGTTTGGGTGGCACTGTGGCCGAGGCGCTTGTGCGCCGTGGTTTAATCTCGTCTCCTCTCGACCTGTTCCGCTTAAATGTGGAAACCCTGGGCTCACTCAATCTTGGAAGCGATGACGAGCCACGCCGTTTGGGCGAAAAAAATGCGACAAAGGCCTTGGATGCCCTCAATAATGCCAAAAGTTTACCCTTAGAACGTTGGTTGACTGCTTTTGGTATTCCGAGTATCGGGGTCACAACTGCGCGTTTGGTGTGCACCTATCATCAAAATTTGAATGATTTGGCCTCATCTTCTTTCTTGCGAGACTTGGTTAAGGTCGAGTCTCTCGTAGAGAAGTACAATACGCTTAATCCCAAAGCAAGAGCGAATAAGGGAATTGAGCCTGATGCTTTGCTCGAGCAACAAGTCAAAATTAAGAACGAGTTAGACGCCAATGTCAAAGAATGGGAGTCGCGTGGGTATCTCAAGGTAGAGCCCGATGGCGTTTACAAGCTCAAGGTGGTGAATCCTATCGGTTCTGTATCTACTCATAAACTCGTAGATTGGTTTGCGTCCGACACCGGGCAAAACGTCATTAAAACATTGCAAGAACTAGGCATCAACCCCAGCTCCCCGCGGTATCTCGAAAACTTCGAGCAACAGGAAGGCCCCTTGGCCGGGCTGACCTTTGTCTTAACCGGTTCACTCAGTCGTCCTCGACCCGAGTTCGAACGCATGATAGCCGATGCCGGTGGCAAAGCTACCGGCTCTGTCACCAAAAAGACTCATTATTTGGTAGCAGGCGAAGGTGGTGGCAGTAAACGAGACAAAGCCGTCAAACTCGGCGTGCCAATTATAGATGAACACACCCTGCTACAATTACTGAAAGGAGAGCCCGATGCCCGCTAAAGCCCTTATATACGGCACCATCGCTATAGATACCTTGATTACCCCCGCAGGTAGAGCCAACTCGGTTTTGGGTGGTAGCGGCATATATGCCGCGCTGGCAGCCAGGCTTCTGTCGGATGATATGGCGCTGGTGGGGGTGGTTGGTACCGATTTCCCGAAAGAATACACGCTGGCCATGCAAGCTCGCGGAGTAGATATGCAGCATGTCGCGTGCGTTGAGGGCGAAACCTTTGCTTGGACAGGCAAGTACGAGCACGATATGAACAACCGTACCACCGTTAAAACGGTAGAGGGTGTTCAGGAACACTGGCAAATGAAACTCCCCACGCAGCTGAGAAATTACGAAATTGCCGTGGCTACCAATGTGACCCCTCCCTTACAATATCGCATGCTCGAACAATGCGATCACGCGTGTTTTCGCATGGCCGACTTCATGAAATCTTGGATTATCCGAGAGCGTGAATATACTCATAAGCTCCTCGGTTGCGTAGACTTGGCCTTGATGAATGATGAAGAGGCTCGTGAGTTTTCCGGGTCGGATGACAGTATTGAGGCCGGCTATAAATTGTTAGACGCGGGGCCGAGTTATGCTATCGTTAAGCATGGTAGCGCAGGCTCTACTCTATTCCACCGAGCCGACAATGGCAAAGTTATGCTTTTTCGTTGTCCTGCCTGGCCTCTTATGCACCCGGCAGATCCCACAGGCGCGGGCGATTCGTACATGGGAGCCTTGGCCGGCTACCTCACCCATTGCATCAAGCAAGGCTTGCCCGATTGGGAGGATATGAAAACCGGCGTAGCCATCGCCACCGTTGTGGCCGCTGCTACATGCGAGAAATTCGGCACCGTATCCCTCTTTTCCCTGCAACGGGAAGAGCTGGCACAGCGTATAGCCTCGTTCAAGGCCATGACAAACTGGCACTAATTGTCAATCGTTGCGGTTAGGCAATGCAATGGCTTTTCTTTCCTTTTCCTGATAAACCTTAGCATTGGCTCTTTCTTTTTCGGCTGCACGCAGAGCAGCTGCCTCTTCGCGCCGTCTTGCTATCAGAACTTTACGTCGATTGTTCAGCCAAGTCATACTCATGAAGAAGGCGATGGAAAGGATGAAAAGAATGATGGCGCTGCCGATTAATCCTGTGCCGATATGAATGGGAATCGAAATCACCGTCAGGAAGATACCGATGCTGCCCATAATAACAAAATTGGGCACATGATAATCTGCACCATAGTATACCATGCTGAACAAATAGCTTAATATCAGCGGCATCAGTATCAACGCATGCACGTCTCTTACCAGCAGCAACCCCAGAGGCAGCGTGATAATGGAGATAGCCCAATACAGCAAAAATGAATTACTGATATTCGGGTGATTGCACACCTCTGCGAAGTGGCGCTGTAAGGGAAGAATCGGCAACATAGCCACCACCCAAACTGCCAGTATGGCTAACCATTGGTTCAGTGTTGTATCTTCGTTGATGCCTGCAGGTATCAAATGATGAGAGTACACCAACATGGCAATCATCTGGAGTAAAAATACAAATTGAGCCAAGGGCCCTATGAAAGCAAATCGGTCATAACCTTTGCGTTGTGTCAGGGCACACCATGAACCGATGTGACTCCAAACCATGGTCATCGCAACGATGGAGGCCCATATTAAGGCCCACTCGCCGTAGTCAGACGCTGTAGTCAAGTCATAAATCATCAGCCCATACTGTACAACGGCACCTATTGCAAGAGAGCACATGGCCATTCTCAACGGCTTTACGAGCGGTATAATCATCAACCCGAAAGTCAAAATACTGCCCATAACCCACCAAGGTAGTGGCTGTATACAAAATTGGTAGATAAATACGGCATCCAGCCACGATAATGCTGCCAGCAAGGCTGCTATCTCTTGCGCCCTGCTCCCTTTGCGGAATCCGGCTATATAGATACCCCACAAAAACGCCGGAGTACACAACAGTGTGCCTACCCTTACAATAATTGGTATATCATACCAATTGTAAGCCATGATAAGCCCCACTGCAATTAAAAAGAGTACTAAAGACATGAACCCGAGCACCCAGGAAAGCACCGGCGGTATGTACATGTCTCTCAACTCTTCCTCCGTACTCTCTACTTCAGGATTCGGGACAGACTCTTCCGGCAGATTGTCTTGCGGAGGCGGCAGTTGTTTAACATCTTCTTGTGCTTGCGGCTCGGCTTCAGGCTCCTCTTCTTCCGGCGTCGGCGACTCAGAAAGCTCTGCTTCCCCGTAGTCCAGAGCTTCGAATTTGAGATTTTTTGCGCGAGACGCAGAGCGCGACTCTTTTTTTTCGCCCTCACCGGGTGAGACGATATCGGGCGTTATCGGCGCTTCCGATTCATTCATATCAGGCATGGCTTATCTCCGTTTTTTGCGACTTGAAGTCTTCTTTTTAGATTTTGAACTCGATTTTTTTGAGGTAGATTTTTTAGACGAAGACTTGCGTTTAACCACTTTTTTCTTAGAGGTTCGCTTAGTCTTTTTGGCTGCAGCTTTCTTTTTGTTAGCAGCTGCCATCTCACGAGCATCTTGCTGAACCGGTGTTTTAGATGTTTTGACTGCTTCAAAAAAAGCTTTTCGCTGGTCCTGCAGAGAAAAATTTGAATCGTGCTGCGATGTAAAATACTTACGGTAGGCAGGGTCAACCTGCTCAATACGCACAACGGCATCAGAGTGATCTTTCACCCCGACATTGCCGGAGCCGTAATAGGGCTGTTGGCAGGCAGTCAGCCAAAGCCCAATCAACATTACAATGAGTTGTATGGACACTTTCTTCATGGGCATACTGCATTAAACACCTTGAATGGTAAACTAATCAGATAATTTAACAAACCACCGACCATGCCACACGATGTCAGCATGCTCGTGCAGAAAAACAACAAAACAAACCGAAGCAGGATGTTGATTCGGGCTCGGAAAACGGAAGGTCTTTGAGGCTCTTTCATTGCTTAGTCGTTTTGTTTGTTAAAATACGCCATCATTATATATAACAATGACGCTCTGTCAAGCAGCTATGGTGTCTGCACGTGGCTTTTGACAAGAATAATAGGTATCAATTCATATATTTAAAACCTTTGCAGCAAATTTTCTTGTCTTTATAGGCGATTCGTGGTAAAACAAGCGCGAAGACCATGGAACTATATTACGTTATATTCGGCCTCATTGCGGTTCTCTCCGTGTTCGGATTGATAGTCGGTGTTAGTAACGATGCCTGCAACTTCTTGAATTCATCTATCGGATCACATGCCGGTACATACAACCAAGCAGTTTGTGTGGCTGCTGTCGGTGTGTTGTTAGGTGCAAGTTTCTCCAGTGGCATGATGGCTGTTGCACGAAACGGTGTGGTAGACCCCGGTATGTTCAACTTCCACCAAATCATGTTGCTGTATTTGACTGTGATGGTAGCGAACATCATCTTGTTGGATACATTCAACACACTTGGGCTACCTACATCAACAACCGTTGCCCTCGTGTTCTCATTATTAGGAGCCGGCATAGGCATGGCCATATTCAGTAGCGATTCGTTCTTCGGCTGTCCATTCTTGGACTACATTAACGAGCAGCGCTGCCTGACCATGATTTTGGCCATCTTTGCCTCGGTCGCCATTGCCTTTGTTGTGGGCACCATAGTCATGTGGATTGCTCGTCTGATCTTCAGTTTCCGTTTCGGTAAAGCATATCGATATATCGGGCCTTTGTGGTGTGCCTTGGCCTTTACAGCCATCAGTTACTTCATTATTTTCAAAGGATTGAAAGGCAGTGTATTCAAAGGCGACATCGAAGCTCTGACGAATCAGTACAATATCTGGTTGATTGTATCTGTCATGCTCCTTTTCTGGTGTGCCTATTCGGCTCTTCTTCAGTACGTATTCAAATTCAACACTTTGCGTATAGCTGTATTGGCCGGCACGGGGGCTTTGGCGTTGGCATTTGCCGGCAATGATCTGGTGAACTTTATCGGTGTCTTCATGGCTTCCAAAGATGCCATCTTTACACCCGGCGCCATGGAGATGAATAATATGGGCGAAGTCCTTGCCGGAGACGGGGCTGCAGCAAGCTTGTTGTACTTGTTGGGCTCCGGTGCCATCATGGTGGCTGCTCTTTTCCTTTCTAAAAAGGCTCGCAAAGTTACTGAAACCGAGCTCAAACTTTCTTCTTCCAATACCGGCAAAGAACGCTTCGGCTCAAGTAAACCTGCTCGAATGTTGGTAAGATTCACCATCAACACCGTTCGCTTCTTCGAACGCATTACCCCCAACAAGGTGGCAAACTTTGTAAGTGCTCGGTTCAAGCCTCTTACTCCCGAAGAAGAGACCGGTGCTAATTACGACATGATTCGCGCCTCCGTTAACTTGACCTTGGCTGCTCTTCTCATCTCCGTGGGTACAGATCTCGGCTTACCCCTCTCGACCACCTACGTCATTTTTATGGTATCTATGGGTAGCTCGTTATCAGACCGCGCATGGGGTCGAGACAGCGCCGTATACCGCATCACGGGTGTGCTCACCGTGATAGGCGGTTGGCTGATTACGGCTATTGCAGCCACCTTAGCGGCCATGGTTATAGCTCTCATCATGGGCTATGGTGGTCTCTGGGGTATTATTATCATGATGGTCATTGCCGCCACCCTGCTCATCAAATCGACTTTCTTTGCAAAACTCAACAAGGAGAACTACAGCATTGTTGATGTGAGCAAAGAGAGCAGCATGCACGAGTTTGCCTCTACCGCTGCCGGTCGTCTCGGTCGCATGATTGGTATATACAAAGCCATGGTACATGCGTTGCTCAACGAAGACCTCGAGGGCCTCAGCCGACTCAAGAAAAAGGCTCGCTCTATCAAGCGAGATATTGAAGTTGTTCGCGAGAACGAGGTGCTGCCTGCGTTGGCCGGTATTCCTAAAGAACTTGCAGATCGCGGACAGCTTATCTTCCGCATAACCGAGATTTCGGCAAACACCGTTGAGCGTCTCTTCACCATTGTAAAAGCTGCGTTCAACCACATCGATAACTTCCATGCCGGCTTGGAAGAAGTTCAAGGTAAAGACTTGCTTAATCTTACCGAGAAAATCGGCACCTTCTATCCCAATCTGTTAGATATGCTTAAGGCAAAAGATTATGCCGGGGTAGAACGCAAGCTCGAGGGGCGAGCCCAGTTAGGTGATGACTTTGGTGATTGCATTACGCGCCACCTCATGCATGGAGATGCCGATGAAAGCAGTATGCGTAACGGTATTCTCTACCTCACACTCCTCAATGAGACCCGCGCCATGGTAAGCCACGCTTTCGCCCTCATCGAGCGCATTAAAGAGGCGTACGAAGACTAATTTTTTCTTTCCGGTTTTTATTGCAAGCGGGTCTTTCGCATACAAACGAAAGACCTGCTTTTGTATTATTCGGAGTCGTCGGAGGGTGCCGGACCGTCAATGATAAACTCGCTGTGTTTGTGGTGCGGGAGCACCGAACCCGGCATAGTTTCTGATGACGGATTTATTCATCGTGATAAAGTCATGTCAGATAAGAGATAATACGGATGAGAGGGATTGATAATTATGGGGAATCCCGTCATCAAGATTGAGAGAGGGATAGGAGTCGGCCAAGAAATGGATTTTTTCTTCGTACCCCTGCAGCTCGTACTCTCGAAGTTGTAATTTCGAGAAGAGTCTGTTAAGGCGCACCTGGTCGGCGGCAGATGCAGCGATAAGGCGTCGGTGCATATCATCGGAGGCTGTACGGTAGCGGCTTTGCTGCTCGTGTACATAGTCAGTTCGCATGCGGGCGATGGTATCGGGTGCAAAGCGATGCGTGTAAACCAAGGCTCGGAAAGCGCCGTGCATGCCGCTGTCGAAGAGCCAATAAATGGGGCGCTTGCGATATATCTTAATGTGGTCTCGATAGAAAACTTGGCGGAAGTAGCTGCGTATCACCTCGCGCGACGTACCCTTGCCACCGAGAGCGTCGGCAATAAAGCTCAGGTTCTCTTCCAGTAATTCCTCGCCATAAGCGGCGCGAATGAACTGCACGAAACGCCCTACGATATCGTCGTCGAAGTATTCGTCGTCACATATGGGGATAATGTTATCCTTATCTGCGGGGAACGTGCGGTACTTATCGGCATTCCACACACCGCCGGCATAGGCAAGTCCTTCTTCATCAAGAGAATAGCGGCCGAACATGCATCCCACGGCATAACTGATGAGGCTGCGGACATCACGGCGTAAATCTGCTTTGCGAACCGAGATGTCGGAATCTGCAACTTCGGGCGAGATGTGATCTTGCAACCCGTAGAGGTCGATAAAAATGCGGTTTAGTTCTTCTTCGTTAGCCTTGAGTTGGTTGAAACGTTGTTGCGCCTCAGTCGACCAAGAATTAAACGTCTCTTGTATGCTTTTACCACGCAGCATGGGATGTCGCTTAAAGTGCCAAGAGATTTCAAAGGAGTCCCAATCTTCTTTCGCCAATGCGATATTTTGCTGCACGAGACGAACGATGTCGTCTTTGTTCGGTGCGATTTTTACAGGCAAATCAGCAATTTGTCCTCCCTCGAAATTAACAGTTGGGGCCAAGGTACGCAAAATGCTCAAGGCCACCTTGCTGTTGAGGAAAGCTTGCAGGTAGAAAAGATCAGGACTGAACACGCAAGCCCCTGCCACATCGAATATTGAGCCGCAGGGGCGATAGCGAAATGCAATGCGGCCCGATGATATCTTGGACCACGTGATACACTCTTTGAAATAATAATCGGTATTAGGTACAGTGGAGCGAATTCGCCCGTTGGCATCAGCAAAGTGGCGCACCTCAAAGCCATCGTTTTCCCAATTGAGCACAAAATCGTGATTGCCGTACCATTTGCGGTACAAGCCGCCTTTGTTGTAAGGCACCCATTTTTTACGGGCATCGAGCACTTGCTGAGCGTCGACGGCATCGAGCATGAGCTTATCGGCGCTCACCTCAAACCACAGGCGAGTGAAGCGCGTGTTGTCTGCCGTGGTCATGCCGAGACGTGTAATGCCGATGTCTGCCACTGACGAATCATGGTGAAACGCTTGCACCACCTGCGGGGGGAGAGAAAAAGAAGAAACCGGCGAACCTTTAATTTTAGAGAACATTTCTTGTTCAATAATATAGCGATTATTGCCGGACAAAAACAGCTCTGCCTTGGCTGCCTCGGATGAAGCGGAGGATACATCGCAATAAATGGCTTTGTAATGTGGCAAACAGCCCTTAAATTGTACGAAAGCCGTTGTTTTGACCACCTCGCCCGCGATATCGTCGAAAGCGCGTGCGTCTAAATAAGACATGTTAAGCAAGCGGTTCTGTAAAATCGATGCGCGCAGCTTTTCGTAGCTGGACAGGCACATCCACGCTACTTGGGTAATCATGCTGCACAAACGTTTGTCGCGCAGCATTTGCATGCAACGCTCAATAAACACGGCAAAGAGGTCGCGTTTGGAGTTGGGAAAGAACTTGTTGACGTATTTTTGGAGTTTAGCCCCCATGACCGAAGACTCCATATAGGGAGGATTAGTTACCACAACATCGTATTGACGGGCTAAGAGTTGAGATGTTTGAATAAGCGGCAAAAGCTTGGACACAGCAGCTTCTTGAAGCATATGGGGCGTGGCTCGTATCTGCTCCATACGGGCATATAGCGCGGAATAATCCAAAGCGCTGCAACGCAGAAGTGAGCCGTATTCTCCGGCATCTCTCAACTCTTGAACAATAGTTTGCATGGCAAGGTGAAGCTTGGCATCGCCTTGCGCAAAAAAATCTATCAAAGCGGGGGCTGTTTCGTTGCTCTCATGCACGGCATGAACATGAGGCTGTGGCACTTGCAATTCCCCGAATTCGTTTTTTCGGGTAAAGAAGCGCCGGTCGTATTGTCTCGCTTTCATCATGACCGTAAAATAGGCAAGTTGAGCGGCGCGATTGTCAATATCAAGTCCATACAGATTGCGCTCGATAATGAGCTGAACAGATTCGGCCATGGTGTAGCCCTGCTCCGTGTATATTTGCACTAATACATCGAACATGTAGGCAAGAATATGCCCGCTCCCCATGCAGGGGTCTATGCAGGTGATATCCTCGGGACGCAAAGTGGCGTATTCTGCAAAGAGAGCCGAAAGCAGCTCTTGCACAGCAGGGGCTTGTTGTGGGGTGTCGAGATAATACTGCCAATGTGTCCGTGTATCAGAATATGGGTGGCCCTGTACCCAAAGGCGCCCCAGTGAGTTTTCGACCATATAGCGCACAACCCAATCAGGGGTAAAGAGTTGAGTGCGTGCGGGTATATCGTCTTTGCTTACCTTGCCTTTTTGGGCAAAAACAGCATCTTTTTTTTCGCTGATGTAGAATTGATACAGCCACCCGATTATTTGCACGGCATCTTGCCAGTCTGCAGCGGGTATGGAGGAAACCAGCAAATGAATTACACTGCCTTCGCGCAATAGATTGTCGGGGAACAGCAGCTCGGTGTAGTCCGACAATGGCTGAAACATGCCCGGCAGAACACTACTGAGCGCATTGCATTGCGTAATCAGCAAGTACTTGAATAAGCCTTCTTTATCGTTGTTTGCTTTGAAGTCGAAGACGGTGTCACGCGATAACCCGGGCAAGTTAACATCGGGCGCTTCATCGAGTATTTGCGGGTTAAAAGCATCTTCCTCGTCACTAAAGATGCGTACGCGAGAGGGTAGATAGTTGTTGACCTCCATAAAACGTAGCGCACAAAAGCGATTAAACCAGGTGTAGGCTACCTCTTCTATCACCTGCTTATACCCTTTAAGGTCAATTTGTCGCAGCAAGGCGCAGCGTTGCTGCTGCTCTGTCTTAGTCAACAACTTGCCACCAATACTAATCACCTCGGCAGGCTCGCAGTGAAAGGCCGTGATGCCGTACTGCCATGCCTTTTGCGCAACGCGCTGTGGCAACATGCTTGCGGCTTGTGTGGCAAAGTTTCTGATGGCTTGTTTATTCATAATTATTTGATACATTGAACCACATCCGCGAAGCGGGCATAGTTGGCTCTGATGCCGTCGTCAAGATTGATGCAGAGGAATGCATCAGCTAAGTGGTGTATCTTTTCTTCGTATTCGTGTAATTCTTTATCCTGCTCGTGTAATTTGGTCAGCAGGCGTTCGCTCTTAACTTGCTCCGCAGGGCGAGCTGTCTGCATACGGCGGTCGAGTTCTGCTATGGCGGTACGGTAGCGGCTTTGTTGCTCGTGCACATAGTCGGTGCGCATGCGGGCAAGGGTGTCGGGTGCATAGCGGTGCATGTATATCAAGGCTCGGAACCCGCCTTTCTTGCCACTGTCGAACATCCAATAAATGGGGCGCTTTTGGTAGGTCTTGATGTGGTCGGTATAAAAATCGGCGCGGAAATACTTGCGAATGACCTCACGCGGTAAGCCCTTACCACCAAGCACCTCGGCAATGAAGCGCAAGTTCTCCTCCAGCGTTTCTTTGCCGTATGCTGTTTCGATGAATCGTACAAAGAGGCCCACCATATCATCCGTAAAGTACTCATCATCGCAAATGGGAATAATATTGTCGGCATCAGCGGCGAAGGTCGTGTATGCTTCGGGGCTCCAGTCGCCGCCTGCATAAGCCACGCCATCTGCATCTAAGGAATATCGACCAAACATGCACCCGACAGCATAGCTGATGAGGCTGCGGACTTCTCTTGCTGCATCTGCTTTGCGGACCGATACAGATTGCTCGGGAACATGGGGTGAAAGCTCTGCTTGTAAACCGTATGTATTGATGAAGATGCTGTTGAGTTGTTCTTCGGTAGACTTCAGCTCGTTGAAACGCTGCTCTGCCTCAAGCTGCCAAGCATCAAACGATGCACGAACGGTGGGTAGCCCCCGCAGTAAGGGATGCCGCTTGAAATCCCAAGAGTTTTCAAAGGAATCCCAATCAGCCTTAGACAGCTCGATGCAACGCTTTACGAGCTCACTCACCTGTTGCTCGTGCCTCCAAATAACCGGTATTCTGGCAACGTCTCCTACTTGGTAATGCAAGGATGAGTTCAAGAAGTTAATGAACTGCTGAAATACAACAGTGTTGCAGAACCCGAGAAGATAGTGCAAGCTCTCTTCTGTTGCCGGGTAAAAACAATGGCCGGAAATATCGTGAAACGAGTCAACCGGGGCTAGGCGGGCAGAGAAATATTTGGATGCCAAGTCGGTCCATGTTCCTTTGAGCATGCTCAACTCACTTTCGGGCAGTACTCGAGCGTTTTTTTGCTGCAAGATAAAATCGGGCGTACCGTTATAGAAAAGCAAATACTCGAGATTACCGTACCACCGGCGGTAGGACCCACCTTTGACATACTTAATCCATTTTTTATCAGCCCCCTGCACCTCCGGCCACGACACCTCGTGCCACAGGCGTAAAAAGCGGTCGTTGTTGGAGGTCTGCATACCGACGGCGGGCTTACCCCGCACCATAAAGCTTTCTCCCACCTGAAAAGCTTGCAGCATTTGCGGGCTTGCCCAATACGAGACAGGACAGCCCGGTATTTGCGAGAAGCTCTCTTGCGCGACGATATAGCGGTTGCTCCCGGACAAGAACATTTCTTCTTTGGCGGACTCGGATGACGGCTCGACCAAGTGACAGTAGACGGCTTGGTGATGCGGGATATCGCCTTTGAATTGCACGAAAGCCGTTGTTTTGACCACCTCGCCTCCGATTTCGTCGAAGGCGCGGGCATCGAGATGCGCCATGTTGAGCAAGCGATTGTGCAACATTTTTTGCCGCAGTTTTTCATAGCTCGACAAGCACATCCAGGCCTTTTGCGTTATCATAGCACAAAGCCGCGCGGGACGCAAAAATTGTTCGCAACGCTCAATGAACAAAGCAAACATGTCTCGTTTGGAGTCCGGATAATGCTTGCCTGCATATTTTTGCAGCTTAGCCCCCATGACCGAGGAGTCCATGTAAGGAGGATTCGTAACGGCAATATCGTACTGCTGAGATAAGAGATGCGCACTCTGAATCAACGGCTGAAGACGTGAAACCGCTGCCTCTTGCAGCATGTGTGGGGTAGTGCGTATTTGCTGCATACGCGCATACAGCGAGGGATAATCCAAAGCGCTGCAACGCAGAAGCGAGCCGAACTCCTTGGCATCGTGCAGCTCGTGTACTATGGTTTGCATGGCTAGGTGCAGATTGGCATCTCCTTGAGCAAAGAAGTCAATGAGTTCAGCATCTACACCATTACTTTCGCTCACGGCGTAAATATGAGGTTGTGGCACGTCTGACTCGCCGAACTCGTTTTTGCGGGCAAAGAAACGGCGGTCATACTGCCGCGCTTTCATCATGACGGTAAAATGGGCCAACTGAGCAGCGCGCTCGTCTATATCAACTCCGTAAAGATTGTGCTCGATAATGTATCGGACGGTTTCCGTCATGGCGTAGCCCTGCTCCGCATATATTTGCACCAGCACATCGAACATGTAGGCGAGAATATGCCCGCTGCCCATGCAAGGGTCGATGCAAGTGATATCTTCGGGGCGCAGAGTGGCGTAGTCGCGGTATACCTCGTTGAGGCGTTCTTGCACGGCGGGCGATTGCTTCGCATCATCTACATAATGGCGCCACTTAGCCTTGAGTGTCGAATCGGGGTGCCCCTGCACCCACAGACGCCCCAGTGAGTTTTCTACCATGTAGCGAACAATCCAATCGGGCGTAAAAAGTTGAGTGCGTGCGGGTATATCGTCTTTGCTGACCTTGCCTTTTTTGGCAAAAACGGCATCTTTTTTCTCGCTGATGTAGAATTGATACAACCAACCAATCAGTTGCACTCCCGCCACCTCGCATTCCGGGCCAATGGCGGTGAGCAGACGATGTATTACACTGCCCTCTCGCAGTTGATTATCGGGGAACAGTAGCTCGGTGTAGTCTGCTATGCGTTGAAACATGCCCGGCATTATGCTGCTGAGAGCATTACACTGTGTGATAAGCAGGTATTTGAAGAGCCCTTCTTTATCGTTGGCGGCTTTGAACGAGAAAACCGTATCGCGTGACATCCCGGGTAGGTTGATGTCGGGTGCTTCTTCGAGTATTTGCGGGGCAAAGGTGTTGTTCTCATCAGAAAAAACGCGCACGCGTGAGGGGAGGTAGTTGTTGACCTCCATGAATCGCAGCGCACAAAAGCGATTGAACCAAGTATAGGCAACTTCCTCTATCACTTGACTGTAACCTTTTGCCTCAATTTGCTTTAAAAGAGCGCTTCGTTGCAGTTGCTCGGTGACAGACAACACTTTGCCGCCTATGCTAACGGCGTTGTCGGGGGCACATTCTGTGGGTGAAATGCCGTATTGCAGGGCTTTTTGAGCAACGCGTTTGAGTAGCTCGGTTCTTGCCTGTACGGCAAACGTTCTGATTGCTGTTTTATTCATTTCTGTATGGAACAACTGCGCATTGAGGTATCAGGGGTGAAATGTTTCCGTTTCTCACATCATTTGGCGCAATGCATCTTTGAGGTCTTCGCTGCCGTAAAAATCATTTTTCATCAATGATTTAGCAGCTGCCTTTTTACGTTGGCTCTAAGCGACAGTTTCTTTAATGAGTTTTACGGTGAGCCGGTTGCGGGTTTCTGCATCGCAAAACTCTATCTTTTTATAGTCGGGGCGCAGTTCTTGCACGCGTGCGATGATGAGAAAAAGCTCATTGATGATGGTATGCATGGGCAATACTTTACCATAAACGCTGCATTTGTCAAACACAGGTCTTTGTATGCGGCGCGGTGTGTTACCTTTACAAATGTTGCCAAGGGGTGCCGACTGCTGCTCCGTAATGTTCATGTGCCCATAGGCGTCGCGCCATCATACCGGGAGAAGACAAGCCCAGTAAAAAACGCTTTTTCTGATTGATTCTGAAAAACTCCGGCAGCTCAGCGTCGGGTGGCAGCTCAGGGGGCGGTGGCGCAGGCGTCAGCATGGGATGCTTGCCCTTGCACGCCGAGCAATGCCCGCATGGTGGCATGGGGGTGCCTGTAAAATATTCCTCGAGTGCGGCATTGATGCACGAGGCGTGGTCGAGCATATCACAAAGGGTGCGGTAGCGTGCGAGGTCTGCCTCCCGGCGTCGGGTATAGGCATCAGAAAGCTCCTGTGCCATGCGGGTAGCATCTGCCGGGGCGCAGGTGCGCAGGTAGAGGGCCTGTTGGCGGAAGGTGAGTTTCCATTCTCCCGAAGTTTCGCACTCTCGCAATTGCTCCATAGCTTCTGCATAACTGCACTGCCAAGCCAGCGCGGCATCTTCTACCTCGCCCTCGGGGTTGTCATTCAGCCATTTAAGACGTGCAGATTCCTCCGTGGTTCGACCCTCCAAAATGGTTTGCAGCGCAAACAAGGGCTTGACTTTATAAAACTTATACCCGCGAGACTCGGTGCGCACGGCTCCCATTTTGTCGAGTTCCCACAAGGCTCGCATGGCTACATCGTCGGGTACGTCGCAGGTGGTTCCCAGCTCCCACAGAGATACGGCTCGTGCCCCATGAGGCATAAGCCAGCGCACGGCCCGTCTTACACCTTCCTCATCGGGTTCGGCTGCGTAAATGCGATTCTCGGCATCAATTCGGCCGACTTCGTTCACCAATACAAGAGAGCGGCAGGGGGTGCCGTCTCGTCCACCGCGACCGGATTCTTGCAGATAGGCTTCGGGCGAGGTGGGCTCATCATAATGAATGACAGCGCGAATATCGGGCTTGTCGATACCCATACCAAAGGCGATGGTGGCCACTAAAACGTCTCGCGTGTTGTGCAAGAATTCATCTTGCAGTGCATCGCGTGTTTCGGTCTTCATGCCGGCATGGTAACCCACAGCATTATAGCCGTGTTGTTGCAAAAGGGCAGCAACTTCTTCCGTTCCCTTTCGCGTGCGGGTATAAACAACGGCGGGGCGGTTATCGGGGGATGCTAAGAATCTGCAAATGTAAGCCAATTTATCGGTTTCTGCCACGACCTCGCGTATGATATTAGCTCGGTAGGGTGAGATGCTGTACACATCGGCTGTTGATACCGAAAAATGCTCGCAGAGGTCCTGCTGTACCCTTTGCGTAGCCGTGGCGGTGATTGCCATGGCACTGCGAAATCCCATGCTTCGGTACAAATCGGGCAGTTTCAGATAATCGGGGCGAAAACTGTGCCCCCACTCCGATACACAATGCGCTTCATCTACTACAAAAACCATGCGCTGTGTTTTGCTGAG
Source organism: Akkermansiaceae bacterium (assembly GCA_015062055.1). Lineage (GTDB taxonomy): Bacteria > Verrucomicrobiota > Verrucomicrobiia > Verrucomicrobiales > Akkermansiaceae > Akkermansia. Next base: position 4,362 of record SUVK01000033.1, on the reverse strand, counting down.
CGCTTGCTGCAGGGCTTGGTTTTCCAATGATTCCGGTGCAATAAAAAGAAGACTGATTTTCCCGGTTGCTAACGAGGCAAGTATGGCTTCTTTTTGCTCGGGTTCGAGGGTGGAGTCAAAACGCTCTGCCGCAATACCCAGCTTTTGTAGGCCATGTACTTGGTCTCGCATGAGGGCAATCAATGGCGAGATAACAACAGAAGTTCCTCCCAGCAAAACGGCTACCGCTTGATAACACAGGCTCTTGCCATGCCCGGTGGGGAGCACGCCCAATACATTGCGCCCGGCCAACGCTGCTACTATCAATTCGCGTTGGCCCGGTCTGAGTTGCTTTTTGCCGAACAGACGCAACACCTGCTGCTCTTGAGCATTACTGAAACTCTCCGCATTCATTAACACGCCCATGATGCCTTACTCGCTGAGTAAAGTCAACCTTTTTGCTTGCTATTTACGGCATTTCAAGGTAGACTACACTCAGCATGAATATTCTCGTAACAGGTGGCACCGGGTTTGTCGGTGCCAATCTTTGTCATAAACTGATTGCAGATGGTCACCGCGTCATCTGCCTCGATAACAATTATACCGGGTCTCTTGATAATGTTGCAGATTTGATGCAGCACCCAAACTTCTCTTTCATTGAGCATGATGTCATTGAACCCTGTGTTGTCGACACCCCGCTAGACCGCATTTATAACTTGGCATGCCCGGCATCTCCGCCGTTTTACCAAGGCAATCGCTCTATATTTACCACCAAAACCTGTGTGCTGGGTATTCTCAATATGCTGGAGCTTGCCAAGAAGCACGGAGCACGCATCTTGCAAACCTCTACATCTGAGGTTTACGGCGAACCGCTGGTTCATCCCCAGCCCGAACACTACCGCGGCAATGTCAATCCCATCGGTATTCGTGCCTGCTATGATGAAGGCAAACGCTGTGCCGAGAGCCTCATGTTCGACTACCACCGCCATGAGGGGGTGGATATTCGCGTGATTCGCATTTTCAATACATACGGCCCGCTCATGAACCCCGAGGATGGCCGCGTGGTCTCAAATTTCATTTGCCAAGCCCTGCGAGGTGAGGATATCACTATTTACGGCGAGGGACACCAAACACGCTCGTTCCAGTACATCGACGACCTCGTTGAGGGGATGGTTCGCATGATGGAGAACGAAATCGGGTTTGTAGGCCCCGTCAACCTCGGCAACCCCGGTGAGTTTACCATTCGGCAGCTTGCTGAAATGGTGTTGCAAAAAATACCAACCAACAGCAAGTTGGTACAGCGGCCACTGCCGGCAGACGACCCCTCTCAGCGCCGCCCCGATATTACTCTTGCCGGTGAAAAACTCAACTGGGCGCCTACTATCCCTCTTAATGAAGGCTTGGATAAAACGATTGCCTATTTCCGCCAAAAACTCGGTCTATAATTTTACACAATACACTCCATATCATGAAATTTACAGAGAAACTTCAAGCACGTATCAATGCGACACGCTCTGCGCTTTGCGTAGGGTTGGACCCCCGCCCTCAGTCTGAAAATCTGGCCGAGCTCGAGGCTTGGTTGCACCGCGTTATCGAAGAAACGGCACCTTATACCGCAGCCTATAAGCCCAATATCGCTTACTTTGAAGCCATGGGGTTACCCGGCTTGCAGATGCTGGAAAATCTGCTCAAGGACATGCCCAAAGAAATCCCCGTTATTTTGGATGCTAAACGCGGAGATATCGGCGAAACCCAAAAGTACTACGCCCAAGCTTATTTTGAACGCATGAATGTGGATGCCGTTACACTTAACCCCTTCATGGGGTACGATATTCTTGAACCGTTTTTGGGGCACGAGGGCAAAGCCGTTTACCTGCTGGCCGTTACCTCTAATGCCGGGTCTGCCGATATTGAGCGTCAAGTGCTGGCTAACGGGCGCAAGGTGTATCAACTGGTAGGCGATATGGTTGAGCGAGCTCGCGCAGAAGGTGCCGCTACGGAAGTAGGCATGGTGATGGGATTAACCAACGCCAGTGGCGAGTTGCTGAGCGAGTTGCCCGATGCCCCCCTGCTCATCCCCGGCTTGGGGGCACAAGGCGGCGACCTGAGCGCCCTGACCGGTGGTACGCGCGTTGCCCCGCCGGTTATCAATGTTTCCCGTGGCATTCTCTATCGTGACTTAGACCTCACCTTGGCACAACGTGCTGAGAAATATGCCCTACAAATCCGCGAGGCTCTTTCCTTATAATTTTGCCGCTATATGAAACAGTATCTGGACCTGCTGGATGATGTGCTGACCAACGGTGTGGGCAGAAATGACCGCACCGGTACGGGCACCATTGGTGTATTCGGCAGACAAGCACGCTTTGATTTGCGCAAAGGGTTCCCCTGCCTCACCACAAAAAAGCTGCACCTGCGCTCTATTATTCATGAGTTGCTCTGGTTTTTGAAAGGCAGTACCAACATCAAATACCTTCAAGACAACGGCGTGTCCATTTGGGATGAATGGGCCGACGAAAACGGCGACCTCGGTCCCGTCTACGGCAGTCAATGGCGCAAATGGCCCGATGGTAACGGCGGCTGCATCGACCAGATTGCCAAGCTGATAGAAGGTCTTAAAAACAACCCTTGGAGCCGTCGTCACATTGTCTCTGCTTGGAACGTGGCCGAGGTTGACAACATGGCTCTGCCGCCTTGTCACTGCTTGTTCCAGTTCTGTGTTATCCCTGCTAAACAAGAGGGCGAAAAACATGGGCTGAGTCTTCAACTCTATCAGCGCAGCTGCGATTTATTCCTCGGTGTGCCGTTTAATATCGCCAGTTATGCTCTGCTGCTGATGATGACGGCTCAAGTATGCGGCTACGAGGCACGCGAGTTTGTGCATACCTTTGGTGATTTGCACTTGTACAATAACCATTTGGAGCAAGCTCGCATTCAACTCAGCCGCGAGCCGCGGTCCCTGCCCACCATGCACCTTAACCCTGATGTGATGGAGATTGACGGTTTTCGCTATGAGGACTTTACTCTCGAAAACTACGACCCCCACCCCCACATTAAAGCCCCCATCTCGGTATGATTCCCACTTTCACCGGTGTTGTTGCCATGGCTGCAGACCGTGCCATCGGGCTCAACAATACGATGCCTTGGCGTTTACCCGACGATTTGAAACTATTCAAACGCCTTACCATGGGACACCCCATCCTCATGGGTCGTAAGACTTGGGATTCTCTCGGGCGCCCCTTGCCGGGACGTCAAAATATCGTTCTTACGCGCGCCGTCGATTTCGACGCCCCGGGGGCCATTGTCATCCACGACATTGCCGAGCTGAACGATATGAAGCTTCAAAATAACGAGGTCATGGTAATCGGCGGGGCTCAAATCTATAAACTCATGTTGCCTCTTATGCAAGGTATTTATGTGTCGGAGGTCGCCGGCACATGGGAGGCAGATACTTGGTTCCCCGAGTTCGTTGAGCAATTCCCTATCCGCAAGGTCTTAGAGCATTTTGACGGGTTTGTTTCTACTCTTTATTCCCGCTCCTAGTTTATTTGACAAAAAAACGCCGCTGCATGAGGTTTATATTACCACACATGCAGCGGCGGACTTGGTGTCGGGGGTGTCGGGTTAGTGTCTGATTCTTCCATAACGTTTAGCGTCTGCCTTTTCCGAATCTTTTATCGCGTGCATCGTAACGACGTTTGTCGACCTTGTGCCGTGCCATGGCCTTGCATCGGTCCATCCGTTTTTTATCGTGCTCTTTTACGACCTTCTTGCATGCCTTTTGTTGCTTTTTCTGCACGTGCTTGCTGTCTTCTTTTACCACCAGGTTTACTCCTACTCCGCTCAAATTAACAGCTACATATGCTGCATTTGCCTGAGCGGACATTAAACCCAACGCCAATACCGCCATCGCGGCCATTCTCTTTACATATTGTTTCATAACATTGTTTTCTATTTGTTAGTTTTATTGTCGGGCTTCATGCCCTATGCAGTTATTGACACCTCTATTTGACTTATTGTTCAAATAATTTAACTATTTATTCAATAAAACTAATATTTGCGTATTAATAAGCAAAAAAGCTTGAAGTTATCGCCTCTTTGCGCTAGTATTCTCCCACGCACCGCAATGCTGCGTTCTTGGATGGGTGGCAGAGCGGTTTAATGCAGCGGTCTTGAAAACCGCCGAAGGCTAATACCTTCCGTGAGTTCGAATCTCACCCCATCCGCTTAAAAAGCCCCGCGCATGCGGGGCTTTTTGTGGTACGACCGACGCGATATGCGCACTGCGGTGAAAGTCCGCGAGGAGCCGCGATGATGCGGAATCCCAGACCTGAAGAACAACTGCGGGGAGGTAACAAACCGTGGAAGAGGAAGTTCGAGGGG
>SUVK01000032.1 GCA_015062055.1 Akkermansiaceae bacterium | reverse complement strand
AAGCCTATACAACCGCATCCGGAGGTGTAGCAATAGGTTACCTTGCGGTAGCGGCGCAAAATAGTGTAGCTGTTGGGTATAACGCAAGGTCCTCTATGGCGGGCTGGGGCGTATCGCTGGGTGCCGGGGCCACCGTCGGCGGCACTAATTTTTCTGTTGCGATAGGTAGTGCCGCATCTACTACAAAATCGAGTTCGCAAGTAATAGGTAACAGCACGGCGTTAAAAAATGAGGGTGTGACGTTAATCGGGACTTGGAATAGCATCAATCGCACGGTGCAGACGCTGTTTTATATTATTGCAGCCGATTCAGAATTGGCAGAGCAGTATGAAGGCGGCGAGGCTTGCTTGGGCTATGTCATTAAGGAGAGTAATGGTAATGTGCTGGCGTGTGGCACGCGTAAGCTGAGCGAGTTGCTGACGAATAACACAGCATTTGCACCTGCGGCGATGGATTTGGATGCCGACCCGCCCACGCCGTTTTTGCCGGAGGGTATTATGGAGCCGGTGGAGTTTGAAAATTAAGTGAACGATGGCAGACTTTTACACAGCCCGCACCATGATAGATTACAGCTACCGCGATGCCGCCGGTGAGCTGCACACGCGCGAACTGCTTACCCCGGGGCAGCCGATGCTCCAACCGGAGCCGGAGAGGGTGTGGGAGAGCTCCCATATATCTGCCGACCTTGTGGGGGCAGATTGGGGCTATGAAGCCCCGGGAGGCAACGCCCGCCTTGTGCTGAGCTGGGAGGCGCCGGTGCGCTGCCCGACGGTGGCGGAGCTGGAGCGGCACTTGCGCCGCTTGGAGCTTGCGCTTAACCTGAACCGCATGGGCTCGCTGCGCATAGGTGAGGCGCTGCATGATGGGAGGCCTACGCTGTGGACGGAGTGGCACGCTGTGCTGACTAGCTGCACGGTGCGCCGCTTGCCGTTGGATGATGCACCGGCGCTGCCCGGTGCATGGGGGGCGGTGGCGCTCTCTTTCCGCCTGACGCACCCGGTGGAAATTTAGAACATTTGATGTTGAATTTTTAATTTAGAAAGCAAAGCCATGGCAACAGCAAGTGATTATGTAAGCCGCAAGCAGAATGTGCCCTCCGAGCTCCGCAGCAAGGAGTGGGAACATGTGCAAGCGCAGGTGCGAGAGCGTGCCTTTTTTATGGCATCCGTGGCGAATGCCAAAGAACTCCACAAGTGGCGCAGCGTGATGGAGCAGGTGACAAGCGGAGCCATGAGCCCCGGCCAAGCCCGTGAGGAGATGCGCCGCTATCTGGAAAAAATCGGCTACTCTCCCGATCCCGGCTTGGCTGGTACCATCAAAGACCGCTCCACCGTGCAGCGCATGAAGGTGAGCATTGATACCAATGTGGCCATGGCTCGCGGCTGGGCTGCCCGCATGGAAGCGCTGGAGGATGTCCTCTCCCCCGGGCAGGAGCTATACCGCCAGCGTGATAGCCGCGTGAAAAGAAACTGGGCAGAGAAGTGGGAGCAAGCGGCGCGTGCAGTAAATTGGCAAGGTGTAGCCCGCAATGGGCAGATGGTGGCGCTGGTGACCTCTCCCATTTGGCGCAAGCTGTCCCGTTTTGATAATCCGTACCCGCCCTTTGATTATAACAGCGGTATGCGTGTGCGCCCCGTGGATTTTGAGGTGTGTGAGGAGCTGGGGCTTGTCTCCCTTGACGATATGGACGCGCTGGAGGAGGAAATGCAGGCGCAGAAAGAAAGCCTGAATGCGGATGTGAAGGCCTCCATTGAGGGGCTGGGGGAAGATTTGATTGATGCGGTACAGAATCAGCTCAAGGGGCTGGTGCGCCGTGAGCATACCAAGGATGGCGATGTGCTGGTGATGACCGACCCGAATGGCACGAAGCCGTACAAGTGGGACAAAATCGGCGAAGTAATTGCAGCACCTCTGCCGAATGGTTTTGAGAATAGTCAGGTAAAAGCCTTTGAGCGTTGGATTCTGGATAGCCGTGCATACGCCCCGCCGGATAAGCGAGAGGGTGTGCCGCCCGCTTCTTTGGACGAGTTTGAGGATATGAACCGTTTGATTCAGCGCATAGAGCCAACGGCCAAAAAAGGCTAGGATGATAAATCGGAGGCGACGATGCTACGAGGTTTGACCAATCCCTCAGAAGAAGCAAGGCTTCAATTTTTGCGCAGCATCAGGAAAAACGGCTACAGTGTGCGCCCGGGGTTCATTGCGGAATCTTGGGGAGTCAGCATGAGAACAGCCAAGGAGTTTGCTGCGAGTGCTGCGCCGATGGTGCTGGTGTGCCAAAAGTATAGAAGCCGCAAGCGCATTGATGGGATTTACCGCCATGCTGACGACCTGACCCCAACACCGCACAAGCCGAAACGAGTGGAGGGGGAAAGCCTGTTTGCTGCAAGCGTGCGTTTTCGCTACGTGGGAGAGAAAGAGAAAGACGGAATTCTGTTTGTATATGTGGAGGAGATATGACGTCACTTTTCAAAGCGAGCTTGCCATTTTTTAAGACGCCGCCGATAGGCTGCCTCAGACTCATGGTATTCTCCATGGTAGGGGTATTTGTGCCCTACGGATTGGCGCTTGGGCTTGGGGTGGGCGGGCATAATGCGTTCGCTATCTCGCTTATTTTTGCGCTCGCACAGTTCTTGGTGGTCTTGCCACCACCAGAAATCACGCGCCTCCGCCGCCTCGGCGAACTCCGCCGGGGTTTCGTGCAGGTGTTTCTTGCCTCGCCCTTTCATGGGGGAAATTTAGCATAAAATTCACAGAAAAGCAAGCCATGATTTCATTATCCGTCAACATTAAGGGCGATGCCCGCATATCCCTGCTGGAGCCCAAAGACCTGCAACGCCTCACCCGGCACGCGGGCACCAAGGTGCAGCAGGCGGTGAAGAAGAATTTTGAGAGTCTGCCCGGTGAGCGATTCTACAAAGACGCAGCCGAGGCCACCCGCTTGGAGATGCAGGGCGATGCCGCCCTCATTACCGTAGCGCACCAAGGCGTGCGCCTGCGCTGGAAGGGTAGCGGCGATTTGCCGGGCGGTGTGGTAAAGGCTGGCAAAGGTGCCAGCAGCCACACGGGCAAGCCTACGCGCTTGCTCGCCATACCCGCAGCCAAGCGCATGGAAGCCCCGGGGCGTTACAAGCCGCTGGCTTTTGAGCCGATTAAAAACCGCCCCCACCTCAAAGGCATTTTGCTGGAGGGCGTGGAGAAAACCGCCTCCCGCAAATACAAGGACAAGCCCGCCGGGCGCGCCATTATTGTGCCCAAGCCTAACGGGCAGCTTATGTTCCGGCTGGTGGATGAGACGGAGCATGCCCCCAATCCGCGCGTGATTCCAACCGCTGAAGAACTGGGAAATGTTGCCCGCGAAGATGCCAAAAAAACGCTCGCTCTTTTACTACGTTCAAAAAATTAAAAATATGGCAGAAAACGATTACAATATTAATATCGCAGTAGGTTCAAGCTTCGACCCAACAGGTGTGAATGAGGCTAATGCCGACTTGGAGCAATTGGGTGCAACTAAGGAGGTGCTGGTGACCCGCACCAATGAGGTGGCTGCCGCCGATGCGAAGGAGCAAAAAGCCATGCAGCTGGCCACCAAGAGCCGCAATGAGTTGATTAAAACCCTCAAGCGGCTGCAAAAGGAATTAAAAGAGGCCGCCGAGGCGCAGGACGTGGAGAAGTACCGCGCCGTGGAGCAGGAAATTGCCGAAACGCGCAGTGCCTTCGAGAAGCAGAATCAGGTGCTGGAGCTGAATAATATCCAGCTGGGCCAACAGGCGCAGAATGGCATGATGGTGGCCAATACGCTAACCGGAATGGCCAATGGGATGAAAGACGGCACGCTGTCCGCCGGGGATTTTGCAAATGGTATTTTGTCCATCGGTGCTGCGATGAAAGCGGGGCTGGGGCCGATTGGGTGGCTGATGTTGGCCATACAGGGCTTGCAGGCTGCGTGGGATTTTTTCAGCGCTGAAGACAAGGAGGAGGAGGAGGTACGCAAGAAGCGTGCCGATGATATGAAGCGGCTGGCTGAGATAACGGACAACGCCCGCACCGCGCTGGAGGCTTACAACCGCACAGAGCTATCGAAGAAGGCACTTGCCGCGGTGCAAGGGTATTATGCCAACATTAACCGCGAGCTGGAGCGGCAAATAAAGAATATAGAGAGAGCCACGCAGGCAGAGCTGGCTCGTCTGGCCATCACGCAGGATGAAGAGGAGCACAAGCGCACCATGAAGCGTGCGCAGCTGGGCAGACAGCTGACCGCCGGTACGATAACACAGGAGGAATATGACAAGGCTATTTACGATATGAATGAGCAGGCCATTAAGCAAGGGCTTGACGATGACGTAACGACCGCAGAGGCGGAACTGAAGGACGCGGAAGCTAAGGTAGACGCGGCCACCGAGGCATACGAAGAAATGGCCGCCAAAGCGGGAAAAATCAGCGCAGAGCGTTCCAAATATGGCAAGAAGCTCACGGAAGAACGCCTGAAACTGATGCAAGACGAATATGCGGCTTTATCGAAAGAAACAGACGAGGCCATAGCGGAATGGAAAAAGCTGATAGTGGAAGAAGCGGACGAAGAGCTGATAGCTGCGGCAGAGGAGCGCGTAAAAGCCGCTCAAGCCGCCTCCATGGAGGCAGCCGAAAATATATGGCAAGCGTATGATAAAGTGCACGGCGAAGGGGCTTTTGCGAGCTCCGGATACACAACGGATGAAGCTATTGCTGCCATGGTTGCCGACCGCAAAGATTTGGATGAGCAGTACAAAGTGGCCACGGATGAGTTGAATGCCCACCGCAAGGCGTCCGATTCCTTGTATGATACACGCACCGCTGCTAAGAACAAGGTGCAAAGCGCTAAAGATACCCGCACGCGAGAGCTGAGGCAACTGGCAGAGGAGCGAGTGGAGGAGGAAAAGGGGCGCTCGCTGCAAAAGCTGCTGGATGAAAAGCAAAAGGCGGCGACTGAATTGGCCAAACTGGAGACGGCAGAGCTGAAACGCCGCAGCAAGAATGCAAAGGAGCGCGCCAAGGCCGCACGTGCTGCCGGTGACGCGGAGGGCGCTGCCGTGCTGGAAAACTTAGCAACCCTCTACAAGGATGAAGTGGCGCAGCGCAGCAAAGCCGCAAAAAACAAGGCTGCCGTGGATGCCGCACGCAAAAAAACAGAGCAAGCAGCCCCCACCCAAGACAAGCGCACGGATGATGTGCTGCGCGAGGCTGAGCAACTGGCCAACCGCATAGCCAAGGGCGAGGCGCTGGACGGTCGCAGTGCGGAGCAGTTGCTTGCCCTGTGGAAGAAAGCCCAAGCCTCCAAGGATAAAAAGGATGATGCCTTTGTCGCGCAGCTGATTCAGCTGATGCAGATGCAGGCCGATGTGGGGGCTAGGTTGCAGGGCGAGGTGCGCCGGTTGAAGCGCAAGACGGAGAGACTGACAAGCCGTAATTTTGATTGATATGAGCATTTTTAAGTACAATATCGAAGAGCTGGAGCAGCTGGGGGCTACGGCGGCAAGTTTACAATACCGCACGGATGCGGCGGATGAACTGACGCTCTCCGTGATACCTGTTGCGTATGGTGAGGCTTTCCCGTGGCAGAGCCTCGACCGTGTGGAGCTTTTTGCCGTGGTGGAGGGGCAGCGCCGCTGCGTTTTCTCCGGCGTGGTGCCGATGCGTGGCGGGGTGACGCTGAGCGGTGGGGCTGCGCCCTCCATGCAGTTGCGCGCAGCCTCCGACTACTACCTGCTGGGGCAAACGGTTTATGCCAAGGTAGACCAATCCACCGGCACCGCCATGGCGGAGCATGATGCGGAGCTGGTACAGGTGGGGAGCTTTGCCCGCAAGATTTTCGACTGGGCAAGCGGGTGGAGTGGCAGCGCGCTGAGCTCTGCCCTATCGGTGGAGGATGGGCTGGGTACTGTCCCCGCGCCGGTGAGTAGTGGGGCTACCTCATGCGCGGCCATGCTGGAGCAAGCCTTGCAATGGCAGCCGGATGCCCTGTTTTGCCAGCGCTATGACGTGGAAACCGGGCACCGGCTGAAGCTCTGCCGCCCTACGGCAGACACCCGGCTGACGCTTTGCCGGGAGGAGGGGCTCACCGATGTGGCGGTGACGCTGCGCACGGATTTGGTGCCACCGGTGTGCGCCTTGGTGGGGGCTGTGCATGCCGTGTGGCCAACCGGGGCAGATGTGCGCGAGCCCGGTGCCTTTGTGTATGCTGTACCCCGCGCAGCGGATGCCGCAGCCGATGCCGCAGGAGCCGGCAGTGGTGGCAGCCCCAAGGGGCAACGCATGGAGGTGCGCGGCTACCGCTTGCCTAAAGATTTTCGGCTGAGCCAGCGCGATGAGTCGGCCAGCTGGACGTGCAAAAAGCCAACGGCTGAGCAAAATAAATTTATCCTCCGATTCTTCCCCCAGCTTGCGCCCCTGCTGGGCAAGCTTCTGGTAAGCGAGGGCTATGTGCTGCCCGTAGCGGCGGAAGATGCTTTTGATACCCCGGAGCCCGCCGGTGAGGGAGAAGAGGCAGAAAGCAGCACCCCCGCCAACTATAGCACGCAGCTGGAGGGGTGGGAGGCTACAGGCGTATTCATTCACACCTCCGGGGAGTTTCCGGCAGCAGCGGAGGCGCGCAAGAATGTGAGCGGGCTAAAGTGGTGCAAGGCGCAGCTGGTGCTGGATGTTGCCCTGAAAGCGGACGCGACGGAGGATATGACCGCCGCCGAAAAGGAAGAGGCGGAGCGCTTGCTACCGGGTACGCGTGCGGTATCTGCTACCGGCGAAAAGCTGCGCCGATGGGCTACCCTGCGCTTATCTTGCAACCTGATTAACCGCTCCCGAAAGCGATATTCTACCGCCGACAATAAGCTGCTGAGCAGCGACCCTGATTTTAATGCGGACGAAGCAAACGAGCAGGAGACGGAGCGCGCCGCAACCTACCGCGCCGCTATGGCGGAATACTACCGCGCCACGCGTACCGTGTGGAGTGAGGGCAGCGTGGGCCTGCATTTTAACGGCTCCCGCAACCCGGCGGATATGACCGGGCGCCTGCTGCATGTGGCAGGGCTGGCACCGGCATGGGAGCAAATGAATGCCATCATTCGCGCCGTGAGCTGGGACTTGCTGGGTGGCGGGCTGAGTGTAGAATTCGGCACGCGCGAGGTTCTGGGATTTTCCGAACGGCTGGAGCGCCGCAACATGGCACGCACAGCCACACAGGCACCGCAACGCCGCGAGACCATGGGCGCGGATTCGATGGACACGGAGGCTGATGCCGAACAGGAGACCGCCATGACGGTGGCCGCAGATGTAGCCACGGAGGTGAGTGCGGGCGTGAACGGCACGCGGCGCAAGCCTTTTTGCCTGTACTGTGAGGGCGGCAAGCACTACTACACCGGTGGCATTTTCACCGCCCTGGGGCATTCTTTTGAGGTGCCGCATACGCAATACACCATCAAGCACGGCGAGCCGACAAGCACGGAATTGACCGGGCAGCCTGTAAAGCTGCAAGTGGTGCGAGTGGATGGTATTGTTACCTATAATCTTATCCAATAATATACAATATGAGCGAAGAAATACTAGCAGAAATGACGGCTACTGATGCCGAAGGTGATGGTGGGCTGCCTTATGTGCCGCCGCTGGCCTCTGAGGCGGCTCCGGGGCTTATCTCAAGCGTGCTGCCTTCTTTCAAGTACTCTTGGGGGGTGAGTAATGGAGTGGCGGAGATAGGGTTTGCTTCGAGCGATTTGCCGGGACTTTTCGGGGGGATTTCAGACCTACACGCTACAGTGTATCCATCTATGACAAATAACGGGCTTACCACGCTGCCGGTTTATGCAAAAAATGTTCAAGATATTTATGGCTTTACGTGGCCGCTGAGTGACTTGGATGATGACCCTTGGCAGGCTGCCACGGTTGCCTCTTGCGTGCTGCCGGATGGCACGCCCTTATACTTACGCCTGCGCACCGCTTGCCATGGCCATACCCTTATTTTTGAACTTTCGACCTCTGAATATTATTCGGCATGAATATCGCAGTTGTATACTTTTCGTACGGAGGAGATGAGCTTTTGTTGCGCCAGGCTCTTCGCGCAATTCCGCATTTGCGCGCCTATGGTGACACGGTGGAGGTTTTTCTGGCGGATGATGCAGCGGCGCCATTATCCGAGGTGCCGGAAGGGGTGCATTATCTTCCTACCTCATTTAACCGATGTGGCAACCTTAATGGCGCAGAATGTATTTGCGGGATGGCTCAAATCTATGCCCATATTCTCAAGTGTGGCCGTTTTGATTGGGTAATCAAAACGGATTGCGACACCTATATAAATAATCTGCACTGGCTGCGCAACCTGAAGCCATCCGACTGCCTGTTTGCCGGTACGGCTCACGCTCATGATTACCCGGCAGGCCCCTGTTACGCCATATCTGCTGCGGGGGGTGGCAAGGTGAATGAACTGCTGCAAAACTCGGTTTGGAGAGGAAAAGCACAACGCGGCTATTGCGAAGACCGCGTATTTTTCCATCTGTTTCGCCACTGTGGGCCCGTTCATGTCATTACCCCACATTTATCGGAGCCGACAAGCGGAGCTCTTTACCACGATTGGGGGGTGGGCCCGGTTAGTTCGCCTCCTTGCCATCTGGCAAATTTGTTGCTCCCGTACGCCGTAGATTTTAAGACCTGCCGTTGGAACTCGCCTCCGAGCACCTGGCAGCAGCATGCTGCCACTGCTCTTTCACGGTTGACTGCCTATGCCAATCTTAAAGATTCACTTTTCTTACCATCTATCTACACCACATAAAGATTATACCGATATGATTAAGCTCATACATTCCGATGCTTTTTCCGCGCTTCCTCAGCTGGAAGCGGAGAGCTTTGACGCCGTTATAACCGACCCTCCGTACAGCAGCGGCGGCAAAGCGATGGCTCGCAAGCAAGGCAAGACGAACGGGGAAAAGTATTTTTCAACCGTGGCCACAGATTTTGACGATGGCACCCGCGACCAATTAAGCCACCACCTGTGGACTTGTGATTGGCTCCGCATGTGCTACCGCTTGCTGAAGCCCGGCGGCTGGTGCATGGTGTTCACAGATTGGCGCCAGCTGCCCCTCACATGCAACTCCATGCAGTGCGCTGGCTACATGTGGCAGGGTGTGAACATCTGGCACAAGCCAAACGGCCTGCCCCAGCTGGGCAGATTCTTCCGCGCGGATGAGTTCATTGTGATAGGCACGAAGGGCGAGCCGCCCGGCGGGCAAAAGTTGCGCGGCACCGGCGCCGTGACCTACTCGCAGATGTGGCAAGGCATGCTCTCCCCGAAGGAGCGCTACCATGCTACCGCCAAACCCGTAGCCCTGATGCGGCACCTCATGCAAGTGCTTCCACCCGGCAGCCGCGTGCTAGACCCCTTTGCCGGTGGTGGCACTACCTTGGTAGCAGCCGCAGAGCTGGGGCACCACGCCACCGGTATAGAGGTGACAGCCGAGAACTACGAAACCGCTCGCAGGCGAGTGGCGCAGCTACTGCCTACCCTCACCGATACACTCGCGACCTGATACACGCAAAGGGGCACACCGGCAAGGCATGCCCCTCATACCATACAGCCCCCGGCATACACCCGGCAGCACCTCTGCGGCCACCCCGCCGCCATCCGGCAGACATCCGCCGCGCTACCCCCTCCGCGCCCCCTTCTTCCTCACCTACCCGCCAGTACTTCCTCACCTCCCGCGGCGCGATACAGTGCCCATAATTTTATGCGAGGCTGACTTTTCACAAACTTGACAATGCGTGTTGAATACGGCAAGATACAGGGCAGCAAGATGTATATACCGACACAAGAGGAGCGATACAGTAAGGTAGCGTGGTATACGCTGCTGATGTGCTTGGCTGTGCCATCGGGGGTGGTGGCATGGGCGTATGGCGATATTTCAAGCTTGCTCACATGCGCGTTTGCTTTTACCATACCCTTAGCTCGTTTGTTGGAGTTAGTGGGTATATCATTCGGGTTTGCCATGGTAATATCGAGCCTTTTACATGCGTGGGGTTTTTATTGGATATCCAAACGTTGCAAATGGGCACCCAAAAAGAAGCTCACGGTGGTTGTAACATGGGGTATGTTTACCGCTCTTATCTTGCGCGTGATGATTGCCTATACCGTATGGTGTATCGTGCTGGATAAAGCAGCCGGTGTGCAGTAACTTACTCTGTGGCCGACAGAGAGTCGGTCTCGGCATCTTTGAGTAAATCTTCGCAATCTTTGTGACCATTTGTTTTGGCGAGCTGGCGGGGCGTTTTGCCGGCATGGGTGGCAGACTTGGCATTACACCCGGCAGAGATAAAGAAAGCAAGGCAAGCTTTGTTGCCTGAGATAGCCGCAGCGTGAATAGCTGTTTCGCCCATAAGGTTGGTGGCATGCAGGTCTGCCCCTGCCTGAATAAGGGCAGCTGCGCTATCGGGGCTGCTCCAATTCCAGCGCGCAAGCTCGAGCAGCGGGGTGTCGCCTCGCTCGTTTCTCATGTTAACATCGGCACCGGCGGCCAGTAGATATTGCAGGCAATCGTGCCGGCCAAGGCGTACTGCCAAATGCAGGGCCGTGCAGCCACTGCGCAATCGCGCGTTTACATTGGCTCCACCCTCTGATAAAGCTTTCACGCAGGGAGCGTGTCCCATGGCAACGGCCAAGTGCAAGGCGGTGTAGCCTGTTGCTAGGGTAGCTTGTGGGTCTGCCCCGCGTTGCAGTAAGTAGGGTATGCATGCGGGTTTGTTGTGGCGCACGGCCGCGTGCAGTACGTACCAGCCGTTTTTGTCGGGCTTGTGCAAATCTGCCCCGGCATCTATCAACAAACGCAATAGGTCCGTATCACCTGCAGCAAGGGCCTCATGCAGTGCATCGGTGTATGGGGTGGTTATACCCCGTTGTTGAAGGGCTTCGATAGCCAGTTGTTGCATGCAATCTGTGTGGCCGGCGGTGCGGGCACAGTCACCGGCCGTGCGGTCGCGGGTATCGGTGGCGGTGGCATCGGCCCCGTGCTCAAGCAGTAGCATACACAAGGGGATTCTATTGAAACGCGCGGCGAGGTGCAGGGGCGTGTTCCCCGGCCCGTCGGTTTTGTGGGTGGCCGAAGCTCTTCTCAAATACCGGCGGCAAGCAGCCTCATCGTTGGCTAAAATGGCAGTGAAAATATCATCTACAGCGCTATGAGCAATGAGCAATTGTTGACATTCGGTGGCATTTTTTGCACAGGCGTAGTGCAGGGGAGTCCACTGCATCTTGTTGCGAATATGCACATCTGCCCCGGCTTGCAGCAGGGCTTGCATACAGTATTGCTGACCATGGGCTGCACAGTAATGCAGCAGTGTGTTGCCGCGAGAATCGGTTGTGTCTACCTTAGCACCGGCATGAGCCAAGGACTCAATGCAGCGATAGTGACCCTCTGTTACAGCATATTGCAACGGGGTGCGCCCATCGGGCAGACTCAAGGCCATTTTTGCACCCAGCCGATGCAGCAGTTCGATGTTGTCGGCGCGGTTGAGCGATATTTCGGTGAAGAGCGGGGTCATGCCCTTGTCGTTGCGGGCATTGATGCATACACCCAGTGCTTTCAGCAGGGGTAAGAGGTTGCTACGATTATGCAAGAGGGCTATATGCACCAAGTTGTTGCCGTCGGCATCGGTGGCGGTTAGATCTGCCCCGGCTTCATGCAACAGGGTAACGCGGGCCGCATCGCCCCTGCATACGGCTTGCATCAGGGCGCTTGCGTAGAGTTCTTCGGTTATGCCTTGTTGTTGTAACTCATGCGCGGCCAGCACGGCTGTGGCCTTTTGGTGCTTGGCAGCTCTTGCCGTGTCGAGGGCCGTTTGGTTGTGTTTGTTGGTTATGGTTGCATTGGCCCCGCGTGTCAACAAAAACTGAATAGCGCTTGCCCTGCCTGCAGCGGCGCAATGGTGCAGGGCTGTGCAGCCGGTGCTGTCTGCTGCGTTGATGGAATGCCCTGCCGTTTGGATGAGATGTGCCGTGTAAAAATCGTGGTTCAGGCATGTCTCTGCCAGCTTGTTTGTGTATTGTCCCGGCAAAATGCCGTTTTTTTCTAACACGGCTGTTGCCAGAGCCGGGGGCATATGCAGGTGGCCGTGTAAAATAGCTCGTTGGGCCGGCGTTACGCCTGCTTGGTCGCTACTCTCGAGGTTAGCACCGGCAAAAATCAGCACGCGTGCTGCATCTGCCTGCCCCTGCGCTGCCGCTAAATGCAGCAGGGTTTCGCCACCGGGTGCCGGCTTGTCAATATCTGCCCCCGCCTCTATCAATAATTGCAGCATAGCCGCATCGTTGCGCACGATGGCATTAAGTACCTCGGCTTGGTAATTTGCCGGTAAAATGCCCAGAGATTCCAGCTCCTCGGCTGCGATTTCCTGCGGGGTCTGATGACAGCACGACAAAGCCACGGCACAGAAAACAAGTGCCGTTACCTTGCGCAAATGTGTGCTGTATTTACTCATGCAAAGAGTGGTGTGTGGACCGAAAAACGCTGTCTTAATTCTAGATGCAAGGCTGTGTTTTGTCAATGAGATTCGTGTATTCAGCCCGTCATTCAAAAGAAAAATGTTTGGCAAAAGTAAGTTTTTTTGATAGGATAACGCCCGACAGGTGTATAAACTATAACACACATCAATTATGACAGCGAGAAATATACTCCTTACGGCAGTGTGCGCCCTGGGCGGAATCTGCATGCTGCAGGCCGAAGAAATAGTACAATCCGTTGCCCCGGCTCAGGTGGCTTCTGCCCAAGAGGCTCATCCGTTCTTTCAAGACATGCCATATCCGGCATGGTCTCAGCTTACCCCGGAGCAAGCCATAAAAGATGCCAAGGTGGCTATTAAACTCGTTTACGAGCGTCTTGATGCCATCTGCAAGGTAACGCCCGAACAAGCAACTTTTGAAAACACCTTCTTGGCTTTGGCCGAGGCTTCTCGCGAGCTCGATAAGGTGCAAACCTACATGCACCACCTTTCTGCCGTGATGGACAGCCCCGAGATGCGCGAAGCTCAAAAAGAACTCTTGCCCGAGTTCAATAAACTTTCTGCTGATATTAACGCCAACGAGCAGCTGTGGCTGGTTATCAAATCGGCCGCTGCCCAACCTTGGGTGAAAGAGCTCTCCCCCCAAAAGCAACGCTTCGTTCAGCAAACGGTTGACTCATTCATTGATAGCGGTGCCGACCTCTCACCCGAGAAAAAGGCTCGCAAGGCTGAGATTCAGGCCGAGCTTTCGGAGCTGACCCTTAACTTCGGCAAAAATGTGCTCGACTCCACCAACGCATGGGAGCTGATTATTACCGACCCCGCCGAGCTTGCCGGTATGAGCGAGGACTGGATGACTGCCGCCGCTGCCGATGCCTTGGCTCACGGCTATGGTACCCCCGAAAACCCCGCTTGGCGTATTACTTTAGAGTACACCAGCTACGGTAATGTGCTGAGCGATTGTACGGTAGAGGCTACCCGCAAAAAGTGCTGGGAGGGGCAAAACACCATCGGTGCCGGTGAGAAATACGATAACGAGAAAATTGTGGCGCGCGTGATGGTGCTGCGCCGCGAGCTTGCCGAGCTGTTGGGCTTCGATACCTATGCCGACCTCAAGACCCTGCGCCGCATGGTAGGCGGTGGTGAAAACGCCATGGCCTTTATCGACGGCATGATGCAGAAGGTAAAACCTGCTTTCGAGGCAGAGTGCCGACAGCTGCTCGATTATGTTGCTGCCAAGCGTGGCGATAAAGAGCAGGTGGTGGCCATCAATCCTTGGGACCGCCGCTTCTACCTTACTCAAATGGCCAAGGAGCACTATAACTTTGACCCCGAAACCCTGCGCCCCTACCAAGAGTGCAACCGTGTTCTCGCTGGTATGTTCAACACCTTCGGCCCGCTTTACGGCGTGTCTTACGAAGAAGTGCCCACTGCTTGCCTTAAACCCGGCGAAGCATGCCCCGAGGGCGTTATCGAAGTGTGGCACCCCGAGGTGCGTTGCTTCAAAGTGGTAGACACCGCAACCGGTAACCACTTGGGCACTTTCTACCTCGACCTCTTCCCCCGCTCCTCCAAGCGTGCCGGTGCATGGGTAATGCCCATTCGTTATGGTAAACCCGCTCAAAACGGCAAGCCCCACGAGCCGCATTTGGCCGCCCTTACCACTAACCTGACCGCGCCCACGGCAGATAAACCCGCCCTCTTCAGCCACTACGATGTTGAAACCCTCTACCACGAGTTCGGCCACATGATGCACTGCATGTGTGGTGATACCGAGCTCGAGGCCCATTGCGGTACCAGCGTCACCTGGGACTTCGTTGAGCTGCCCAGCCAAATCCAGGAAAACTGGACCTGGGAGCCCGAGGGTATTGCCCAATACGCTTACCATTACGAAACCGGCGAACCCATACCCGCCGAGATGGTGCAAAAACTCAAAGCCAGCCGTTATTTCATGCCTGCCACCGACCTCATGGGGCAGCTCTGCGTCGGTAAACTCGACCTCGAGATGCACATGAACTATGCCGGTAAGTTTGAGGGTAAACCGCTGGATGATGCCTCTAACGACCTGTTGCGCCCCTGGCGCATCAATATGACGGCAGACGGCACCTCGATGATGCGTCATCTCACCCACTGCGTCAATGGTGGTTACGCCGCCGGTTACTACTCTTATAAGTGGGCCGAGGTGCTCGCGGCCGATGCCTTCACCCGTTTCAAGAAAGAAGGCATCATGAACCCCGCCACCGGGGCCGACTTCCGCAGAGCCATCCTCTCTGTGGGCGATGGTAAACCCGCAGCCGAGGCCTACCGCGATTTCATGGGCCGAGACCCCAACCCCGATGCCCTCCTCGAGTCTTACGGCCTCATTACCAAATAAACTGTAAAGATATAGAAAAAATTGCGCCCTGCATCTGTAACCCGGATGCGGGGCGTACTATATATGAGTAATCACGCCATGTCGGTCATCATTCTACCGCCCCGGCGGCACGCAATAAGGCACGCTTGTTGTCGCTGTCTGCAAACATCAGGGGGGTGAAACCGTAGCGGTTTCGTATGTTGACATTGGCGCCGTATTTGATGAGTACTTGCGTGAAACCAACATCGCACCGGGTGCTCACGGCTCGCATCAGTAAGGTGTTACCCTCTGCATCTGTCAAATCAGGCTCGGGACGGGCTTTTAATATGCGCCTGAAAAGTGGCAGATTATTGGCATCCATGGCTTGGCAGAGCGCTTGGTAGGCTTCTTCATTGTTGGTTGGTAGTGTGGGGCGCCCGGTAAGCCGGTTAACGATTTCTTTTCCATCATTGCCGGCTGCCATGGCGGCTTGCAGGGCTGTGGGGCCACCCCGGCGGTATAAGTCGGGTTTGGCCCCATGGTCTACCAAAAGATTGAAAACAGCCAAATCTGCATATTCTGCGGCGAGAATAACGGGGGTGTAGCCCGAATGGTCCATGATATTGGGGTCTGCCCCGGCACGCAGAAGAATTTTTACGGTATTGTAGCCACCGGATTCGACGGCTGTAATCAAGGCCGTTTGCCCGTGAATATTCGTGGCATTAATATCGACACCCTCCGATATGAGGAAGACGATAAAACTGTGAAAGTGGCCTACAACTGCATTTTGCAGTGGGGTACGGCCGTGGGAATCATTACCCGGCGAAGAAAGACTGGCAGGGTTGTTGGCGGCAACCAGCACCTGTTGCAACAGGGCCTCGGCTATTCCTCGCTCGGTGGCGGTTGTACTGTGTTCTGCGAGAAACGAGGTAAAGGCGATGGCATCGTCAAGTGTTTTAATGGGTATTTTATGCAGGTCGCTGCGTGAGGTGTCGGGCAACTGAGTTGCCAGCTCGAGCGCCACCGCAGTGTTGCCCGCTGCAATGGCGGTGCGCAAGGCCAAGCGGTTATTTTCTTCTACTGAGGCTCCTTGAGCCAAAAGGTGTCGCACCAAAAAACGGCTGCCACCGGCCGCAGCATATACCAGCAGAGAGCGGCCTGCTTTATCCGGCGGCATATCAGCCTTGCCTCCCAGCATGATGCAGGCATCTGCATTGCCGGCAGCAGCTGCCAGCATAGCGGCGTTCACCCCCTGTTTATTGCGTGCAGTCGGGTCGGCCCCTTTATGCAGCAGCAGGGCTACAATATCGGCAGACGAATTGGCTGCGGCCAGCATCAGCGCGGTGTTGCCGTTGGTGTCTGCGCGGTTGGGTTGCACTCCCATGTCGAGCGCGGTCTGCACCAAGGCAAACTCATTGCCTTGGGCTGCGGCCATCAGCAGGTCATAACCGTCTCTCGTGAGCAGTAGCGGTTTTGCCCCTCGATTTAGCAGCGTGTGAAATAGGTGGGCGTTGCCGCCTCTTGCTGCATACAATATGGCCGAGTGTCCTTTGCGGTTGAGGGCGTAGGCATCTGCCCCGGCACGTAAGAGGCGGTTGCCTATTTCCTCATTACCACCCAGGCAGGCGTAGTGAAAGAGCGGGGTGCCGTTGCTGTCTTTGAGCTTGTCTGCCCCCGGCAACATGCGTAGCACCGTGTCAAAAATGGTCATGTTGCCGCCGGCTGCTGCCAGCATGAGCATATTGACACGCCCCGGTGCTTCTGCCTTTATGTTAGCGCTGTATACATGCAAAAGCTCAAAAAAGACGGTTTCATCGCCGGCAGCTGCCGCATGCATGAGGGCGGTCATGCCCTGCTTGTTGCGCGCCTCAATGGGGGAGCCCAGGCGTATGTTTTCCATCGCGCTGCGCAGGTGCCGTGCATGCCGGCGCTGAAAGCTGTTTTTGCCGTCATCGCTCACATCGGGCAGGGGGACTGCCGGTAGGTTTTGCTCCTGCGGCTGCTGCGCCATAAGGGCAGCAACCGTTTGCAGAAACAATACCACTGTGGCAGTAAACTTCATGGCCCGAGTTTGCGTTTATTGTATACCGCTGCGGGTAAGCAGAGCAGAGGGGTCGGGGTCGCGCTGCATGAAGTCGCGATATAGCTCGGCTGCGGGGCGACTATTGCCTTGAGAGAGTATGCAGCGGCGGAAATCTCTGCCCGTTGCGGGGTTGAAAATGCCCTCTTCGGTAAAGCGGGAGAAAGCATCTGCCTCAAGCATTTCGGCCCACTTGTAGGAGTAGTAGCCTGACTCATACCCGCCGTTGAAAATGTGGGAGAAGCAGCGCAGGCAACTGTTGCCTTGCTCGGTAAGGGCAATGCGGTAGTCTGCCAAAATCTCGCGGTCTACCTCTTCGATATTGCGGTTCACGTATTTCTCGGTAAAGGTATGCAGCTCGAGGTCGATTTTACCGAAGCAAAGTTGGCGCATAAAGAACGAGGCTTCGCCGTAGTTGCGGGCGGCCAGCATTTTCTGCTTCAGCTCGGCGGGCAATGGCTTGCCGCTCTCCCAATGGCGGGCAAAGTGGTCCAGCGCTTCGCTCTCCCAGCACCAGTTCTCGTTGATTTGGCTGGGCAGCTCAACAAAGTCCCAAGCCACGTTGCAGCCGGACAGCGACTCTACCTCCACATTACTGAGCAGCTGGTGCAGCAGGTGCCCGAACTCGTGGAACACGGTCTGTACCTCGTAATGAGTGAGCAAGGCAGGCTTGTCGCCCACGGGTTTGCTCATGTTGCCGCACATCAGCGCCAAGTGGGGCCGGCGTGGCTTGCCGTTCATGGGTGGCAGGCCGCAGCTCAGGCAGTCCATCCAAGCCCCGGCGCGTTTGCTTTCGCGCGGGTACCAGTCGGCGTAGAAAGAGCCCAGATGCTCGCCCGTCTCTTCATCGTGCACCTCGTAGAACAAGACCTCGGGGTGCCATACTTCTACCGCTCCCTCGGGCAATGACTCACCCTCTGTTATGCAGGCAGTGGGCTTTTGGGTAAGGCGTATGCCGTACAGGCCCGAGTAGATGGAGAACATGCCCTCCAGCACGCCTTGCATGGGGAAGTAGGGGCGTAGCTCCTCACTGTCGAAGTCGTACAGAGCCTTGCGGCGCTTCTCGTTCCAATAGGCTACATCCCACGGCTTCATCACCGGCATGGGGGTGCCGCTCTGCTCTTCTGCAAACTTACGTATGGCTTCTTGCTCTGCCAAGAAGGCGGGCTTCACGCGGTCGTGCAAATCGTTAATGAAGTTGAGGGCGGTCATACCCGTGCCGGCCATGCGGCGGGCCGTTACGTAGTCCGAGTATTTTTCATAGCCCAGCATGGCCGCTTTTTCGGCGCGTAGGGTCAGTATCTCGTTGATAAACCCTGTGGTGTCGTATTGCCCCGTGCCTTTCTCATTCATGGCGTGCCAAATGCGGCTGCGCAGCTCCTCGTTGTCGGCAAAGGTCAGTACCGGCTGTACCGAGGTGAATTGAAGCGTGAATCGCCACTGTGGGGCGGCCTCCGTGCCGTAGCCTTTGGCAAGGGCATCTTGGCGGGCGTTTTCGCGGGCAGATTCCGGCAAGCCCGCCAGTTCTTCTTCCTTGTCGGTTACATATTCCCAAGCATTGGTGGAGTCGAGCACGTGTTCGCCGAAGCTCTGAGAAAGCATGGCCAGTTTGGTGCTCAGCTCGGTGAAACGCATCTTTAGCTCATCGCTCAAATCTGCACCATTTTCGCGGAAGTCGCACAGAGTCTCGCGGATAAAGCGTTGCTTTACCTCACTGAGCTCTGCCACCCACGGCATCTCTGCCGCTTTTTTCAGTACGGCATACAGCTGCGGGTTGAGCGTTACGCTAGAGGAGTATATAACCACCTCGGGCATCAGCTCGTTGATTACATCGCGCACCTCGGGGCTATCCATCACACTGCTCAGGTGGTTCAAGCGGTGCCAGCCGCGCATGAGTTCTGCGCCCGATGCCTCCAACGCGGCAAAGCTGTTTTCATACGTGGGCTCCTGCACCTTGCAAATGGACTCCACCGCGGCTTTTGCCTGCTCAATAGCCTCGCGTATCTCCACGCGGGCGCGCGCCGGTGTAAGTTTGCTCCATTCTATCAACAATTCGCTGTTCAAAAAAGGTTTGTCATTCATGCTACCTATACTATACCACCCCTTACCCCCTCTACGCAAGCGGTATCCGCCCCAATCGCGTCATTTTATAAAAACAAGTGTAATAAAAAAGCCACTGCGTGTTTTGGCGCAGTGGCTTTTGGGGAAAGGGGGGAGCAAACTCTTATTTCACCACCTCGGGGGTGATGGTTTTGGTTTCTCCGTTGACAATTACCTTAACGGGCTCGGGGGTAGGTGTGGTGGTGGTGAGCTTGTAGGTGGTCACTTTGCCGTCCTTCCACTGCATGTCCACCGTAATGTTGCCACGGGCGCGAATGCCTTTAACGGAGCCGTTTTTCCAAGCATCGGGCAGGGTGGGCAGCAGTTCAATTTGCCCGGCATGGCTTTGGATGAGCATCTCGCTCATGCCACCGGTCATGCCGTAGGTGCCGTCCATCTGCATGGGCGGGTGGTTGCCGAAGAGGTTATCGAGCAGGTTGTAGCGAATGTAGTGTTGCACCATGCTGTAGGCGTTTTCGGTATGCCCGAAACGTGCCCAGAGGGCCGTGCGCCAAGGCCAGGTCCAGCTGCGGCGGTTGTCGCCCGAAAGCCCGCGCAGCTCCAAGCTCTTCATGGCAGCTTTGGCAAACTCGGGGGTTTTAGCCATCGAGATGGAGGTGCCGGGGAATACGCCGATGAGGTGCGAGGTGTGGCGCTGCCCCTTTACCATGTTGGGGCGGTCTACAATCCACTCTTGCAGGTAGCCGTCGCGGCCAATGCGGTTGCCCACCAAGCGGTCTCGCTTGTCGGCGAGGGTGGCGGCCCATTCGGCGTCTATCCCGAGAATGGCAGCGGCTTTGATGGTGTTGTCGAAGAGCTCCCAAATGAGCTGTTGGTCGTGGGCGCAGCCGTCTTCCACGGGGCCCCATTCGTGAGACCAGCCCATGGGGCATACCAGAGAGCCCGGCTTAATCTCTTTGAGCTCGGGGTGGTCTGCGGCAGAGAGGTTGAGTATGGCACCCTTGGGGCCGGTGGTTTTAAGCCCGACACCGTCCGCACCCACCTCTTTGAGCTCGTCTTCCCAGTAGTGGCAAATGGTCTTGAGCATGGGGTAGGCTATCTCGCGCAGGTAGGTCTCATCGTGCGTGTAGAGGTAGTGGTCCCATATGTGCAGGGCGTACCATGCGTTGACGGGCGGGTTCCATTTTATCCAACCACCGCCACCCCAAGGGTTTTGGGAGATGCGGGTGGTCCAGCCTCGCACATGGGGACCGAACTCTGCCTTAGTCATTTCGTGCAGGGGCTTCTCCATGGCGCGTATGAAGTCGATAAGTGGCATGTGGCACTCTGAGAGGTTGGCGACCTCTGCCCCCCAATAGCACATTTGCAGGTTGATATTGTTGTGGTAGTCGCTGGCCCAAGGGGCGTGTACCTTGTTGTTCCAAATGCCTTGCAGGTTTACGGGCAGATTACCGGGTTGCGACCCGGCAATGAGCACGTAGCGCCCGTACTGGTAGATGGTGGCCTCAAGCTCGGGGTCGGGCTTGCCGTATTTGCGGTAAACGGCCAAACGCTCGTCGGTAGGCAGATTAGCAACGGCCTTGGGGCTCTTGCCTAAGTTGATGCTTAAACGGTTGTAGTATGCTTGGTAGTCTTCGCGGTGAGCTTTACGCAGTGTTTTAAGACTCTTCTTTTCGGCTGCGCGCAGAATGCCTATATTGGTGGCGGTGGGGTGGTCGCCTTTCCAGTTGGCATCGTAGTCCATCTTGTAGTCCGTTGCCAGCGAGACCAGAATCACCACCGAGTCGGCACCTTCTACATGAATGTAGGGTAGGTGAGATGCCGAGAAAATAGGCGTTATTTTATCTCCTTTACCCTTGTAGGTAACATCTACCCCGCCGGCTTGTCCTTTTACGGTAGCCTTACCACCCAACACTTTGACGAGGGCCCGGCCCTCAAACTCTTGGCCATTGGCCAACTTGCCTTTCATAATGATGGTATTACCGCTTACACTGTAATCTACATCGTGATACGGGGTGAGTGCTATGTCGGCCGTTATACTCCCTTTCTTATCGGCCGTGGCAGCATATACCAGCACGTTGTCGGGGCGGCTGGCAAAGCATTCTCGCGTGTATTTAATACCATTTGCCGTAAAAGTGGTATAGGCTGTGGCTTTCTTCAAATCCAGGCACCGTGAGTAATTCTGCGGCTCGCCTCTGAAATTGAAGCTTACATACAGGTTGCCGAATGGTTGATAGCTGCCGAATTGGTCTTGTCCGGCCTCGGGGCCGTACAGGTAGTTGTGGCCGTTTTTCGGTTTGTTGGGTCCGCCGCTCCAAAGGCTTACCTCGTTAAGGCAGACGCAATCCAACTTATCGCCACCAAAGATAGTACCGCCTATGCGACCATTACCTACGGGCAGGGTTTGGCTCTCCCACGAGTCTTTAGAGTTAGGCGCGAGCTTGCCGGGGATATTGGCTGCATGGCTGAAAGGCAGGGTTGCGGTGTCAACTATTGCCGGTTGTTTGTACCAAAGTAGCTCAGATGTCGCCGGGGCATCTGCTGCCATGGTAATACCGGCAGATAACAGCGTAATTGTTGTGATGTAGGTCCGGGGGGTCATGATATGTTCGATGGAGAATGTGGCTTTTGAGAGCCGTAGATAAGTTCTATGCGCAGGGCCGTGTCGCCCATGCGAATGATGGCACCGTCCGTTAACGGTTTTTGCGGGCTGTAACTGTTGATGTGCTCGTTGTTGATATAAAGTCCGTTGGTAGAGTGAAGATCTGTAATGACTAAACCGGTGCTGCCCAGCTCGATTCTGGCATGCATGCGAGAGACCCCGTTTTCGGGTAATGAAAGGTCAACCACATCGGCATCTCGGCCTATGGTTACCCCTCCTTCTTTCGCTAATCGGGTAAAGGGTATGTAGTGCTCCCATACTTCACCGTTGGTCAATAGCCCCAATATGCGCATCTTGCCGGCGGGTACATGCGTCCCGGTAAAGCAAATGCGGGTTGCCGAGCCCCCGTTGTGCGCCGAGCCTACGCCACGGCCCAGTGCCCATTTGCGCCGCAGGGGGTGGTGTACGGGGAGCGGCTCGATGTGTATGGGGGCCTCTCGCTCCTCTTTGGGGCTTTCTCTGCCCGGGCTGACTGCTGCAGAATTGAGCACCGATACCTGCGTCTGCTCGTCTTCGTAAAACGAACTGCGCGCATACATGAGCTTAGAGTGCATGCCGATAAGTTGCGCCCGGGCCTCGGTAAGCTCTGCTTCCAATCCCTGTATGCGCTGCGCAAGGGCTGCAACCTGCAACTCTTCTTCTCGACTCTTCGGGCAACTCATTCGACCATATACTACCATACACCACTGCCCTTTGCAATACAAAAGTAATTTTCGGCGCCTGTAAGGTAAAATAATGTTATATTTCGTTTTGTTTCTGCTTGACACCCTGCGTTGCTAGAGCTAATTGTAAACTATGACAGTACGAGCGATAATGAGACGTATTGGATTGCTTTCTTTCGGGGTGCTGCCGGTGGTGCCTGCCGTTGCCGTTGCAATGGTGGCTGCCTCTGCGGTGGTAACGGCCGGTGAGCTTCCTGCGGGCGTTGCGTCCGCCATTCAAAAAGGCGACTACAATGGGGCACAAAGTGCTTTGATTGCAGCCCTCAAGGGGAGAGAAATTACCCCTGATTCGGCAGAAACACTGCACATGGTCATGTTATTGGAGTTGATACGCACGACCGATGCTGCCGTGATGACTCAATATGCAAGCGAATCGAAGTCGAAATGCAAGTTCTTGGCACAGTTTGCAACAGATGCCGATTGGTTAGAGCTTTATCTGAGTTGTGGCTTGGTGCCGTACAAAACCCACGTGGGTATAGATGTTTTGTACCGCATATGGTTAGAAGAAAAAGGTGCTGTGAAGAATAAGGGACTTGCCGTGGCTCTGGCCTCCGTGTGGGGTGGTGGCGAGACAGACCCCAACCCACCCATTGCTAAAAAGAACCCCAACCGTTACAACCCTGTTTGGCGTTACAACTTCTTCCAAAAAAATGCCAAAAGGGGCATCATGCACCCGGGGTATAAAGATTTGCGCCCGTGGGAGCTCCGCTTTACCGTAGGTATACCTCAGCAAGACTGGGATGATGCCTCTTTTGAATGGGCTCTCGAGCATATCAACGTACCGTGGGATCGCTACGACTACGCCTGCTGGGCTGCCATTTATACAGACCCCTCCCTGTTCGGGGATTCGGTGCAGGGTGGTATGTATAACTACCCCTATGCCGATATCAGTTGGGCAGAGGCCACCCACCGCAACGGTGGCGTATGCGGCTCCATGTCTCACCTCGGCTGTGTAGCCGCCATGGCTCACGGCATACCGGCATACACCGTCGGCCAGCCCGGGCACTGCGCTTATGCGTTCCGCATCAAACGCGGCGACTGGCGTGGCGGTTTCGGTGGCCCCGATGGCGGCATGCATAACCGCATCTTCGGCAACCAAGCCCCCACCTCGTACATGCTCATGGAGACCGTCTTCCGGGACGACGCCACCATCGCAAAAGCGTATCGCCTCAGTTTTTGCGCCGAGGCGATGGAGGCCATTGGCGACAAAGCGGGCGCTCTTGCCATGTGGGAGCAGGCTCTCAAGATGTCCCCGCTGCACCCGTTCTTCCGTGCTTCTTACCACAAATTGCTCAAAGAGAAGGGGCTTACCCCCGACCAAGCCTACGAGTACATCTGCAAGCTGATACCCCTGTACAAGCACAACGGCTTTGCCTCTGTCGATGTGGTCAAAGACCTCAACGAGCAGATAAACGGCATGAGCGATGAGCAAAAGGCAACTATCTACGGCCTTATGCACCAAATGATTGCCGATACTCCCACATCTTGGGCTGTTAATGTCGAGTCGCTCTTGAAGAGCCAGTCAGAGTCTCTTAAGACCGATGCCGCCCGCGTAAAATACCTCACGGCTCTTTTCGCCACTCATATGGGTGCAGAAGATGCTACCACCTTCGGCAAAGTCTTGGAGTGGGGCGTTAAAACATATGTAGAAGGCGGCAAGGCAGACGTATTCAGTCAAGCCTTCTCTAAGGCTACGGAAAAGGCATCCCAAAACGGCTCTGCCGATAAAAATGCCGAGAAAGCCAAGAAAATGGCTGCTGCCTACGGCAAAGCCATCATCGCGGCCGAGCAAGCTCGCTCTGCCCCTGCCTTTGTTGCTATCTCTCAAGCTGCGACCAATGTTGTCGGTCAATGCCCCGTGAATATCACGCTTAAGGCTGCCAAAGATTTGACGGGCAAACCCGCCCAAGCTGCCATGTTCCGCATCTCGACCACCTCACAGTGGGATACCCCCGCTTGGCATATCAACATTGCCACCCCCACCGGTGGCAGCTGCCATACCGCCAAAGAGGAAAAACCGCACATGATTGTCGAGCTGCCCGAGCGTAAATCTCTCACCGGCTGCATCATCCGTAAAAGAGACGGCAACGAGGGGCGTATGAAAAAAGCAACCGTCTACACCAGCGAAGACGGCGCCACTTGGAAACCCCGTGCTACCACCGACAATATGCCCAAAGAGTGGGTCGTGACATTTGCTGATGGCACCCCCGGCAAGTGGGTCAAGGTAGAGTTTGATAACACCGGTGCTGCCGACTTCGCCCATATCTCCCACTTTGTCATTTACACCAAATAACCCCAAGCCGATTCAGATATGAAACACATATTACTTTCAACCCTGCTGGTGCCGGGTACCATCATGATCAGCCAGGCTACCACCCTGTCGTTCCCCGATGTGCCAACGGCTAAAGAGCAGGCGTTCAAGTCAGGCAAACCTTGTTTGGTGGTGTGGTACGGCTCCGACTGGCAACCCGATGTCGCCTCCTTCTGTAAACGCTGGGAAACCATCGCAGACCAACGTAAAGATTCCTTTGTCTTTGCTCAGTTTGATGATAAAACCGGCTTAAATGTAGATGTGCGCAAAAAAGTGCTGCCAATCGAGCACTACAACCTCCCCGCCGTTGTGCTGCTGGCACCGGATGGCACCTTCATGGCAGAGTTCAGTGGCCCGGCCGTGCAGGAGGGTAGTGATGCCTTGCAGAAACGCCTCTTGGAACTGGGCAGACTCGCCCCCAAGTTTGCCCTGATGGTGCAAGCAACCAAAGATAAAACAGGCCCCGCCGCAGCCGCCGCCGCAGGCAAAGCGCTCGAGCTGCTGCCTGTCGAATTTGCCGTGCGTTGTGGCTCTCTGACCTCCATCATCCGCAAAGAAGACCCGCAAGATACCACCGGCTACAAAGCCCTCTTTGCCATGGAGCACATGGCTATGTTCGGCGAAATCAAAGGTATCCTTCATGGTGGGAAAGATGGCAAACTCAGCGGCAAAAACCGCAAGTTCGACGAGGCCGAGGCCTATGTGCGCAAGGTGTTAGCTACAGAACTCATGCAACAGAAAAAATACCGCCAACGCCGCCAGCAATGGCTGGCCGGTCTGGCCTATGTTGTCCGCGAGCGCATCGTTTCTACCACCACCCCCGACAAGAGAGACACCACACCCATCGTCAAAATCTACAAAGAGATTGTGAAACTCGACCCCGATAGCCAGTTAGGCAAAGGCGCCAAACGCTGGATCCACTATTGGGACGCCGATTCTGTTACCGTCATCGACAACTATTACTACGACAGCAGCCACCAAACCCTCGGGTTCGAAAAAGATTGGCGCGTCAACGTAACCGGCTCCGTCGATGGCCCCGGTACCTACACCTTCTCCCTTATCCCCGTCGACAACGGTGGCATGGTTACGCGTAACTATAGGCTCTTGGTCAACGGTAAAGAAGTAGCCAAGGCCGATGCCCCCGCCGATAAAAATACCAAAACCGTCAAATTTGAGGTACCCGCCGTACCCAAAGGCGCCAAGGTTGAGGTTCAGCTCACAGCCCGCTGCAACGACGGCTGGTTCAGCTGCTCCGGCTACATCCAAATGCAGAAGAACTAATCCCGCATTAAATCCCCCTTTTTCAGCGCACGCGCCGAACTCCCGGCCCGTGCGCTGTTTGTTGCCTTAAATCTGCGGCTTGCTAATGTAAAAATCTTGCAAATTCTAAAATCAAATCTTCGATTTGCAAAAAAACACCCCTCGGACAGATATAAAACTACGCGTAGTTTAGCCCATGTTGGCAGATAAATTGTAAATTGGGAATCTCTAAAAACTCTTTATTTTATCTAAACTGTATGGTATAATAGCTTTATGCGCTTTCTTGGCTTGGGGTTATCAGACAAGGTTCCCGATGCAAAGACCATCCGGCTTTTCCGCGAGACACTAAAAAACTCCGGAGGAATGGAAGAAACCTGAAAACAAGAACAAGGTGCGTCAGATAGATAAGGATGCTCGCATAACTATCAAGAATAAAAAAATGCTCTGCGGCTACAAGTTGCACAGCAAGGTAGATATAGATAGTAAATGCATTGTGAAAATGAAAGTAACACCGGCCAACGAGGCTGATAACATGCATTTTGTAGAGCTTTTGGATGAAAGTACAGATAAGGTTATGTATGCAGACAAGGGATATGTATGGAAGCATGAAGGGAAGTATGAAGTGTGGGATAATAAGATGCGTAGGCCTACTTCGCTCACAATTTCAACTCTTCCTGTTAGGCCTCGTGTATAATATGAAGCGGTACTGTTTTGAAGTTGAAAGGCTAAGGAAA
>SUVK01000031.1 GCA_015062055.1 Akkermansiaceae bacterium | reverse complement strand
TTTCCCCTCGAACTTCCTCTTCCACGGTTTGTTACCTCCCCGCAGTTGTTCTTCAGGTCTGGGATTCCGCATCATCGCGGCTCCTCGCGGACTTTCACCGCAGTGCGCATATCGCGTCGGTCGTACCGCAACAACCGCCATTCCGCAAAAGGGCGGAATGGCGGCAGAAAACGTAGGGCCTATGCGGCGGGCTTAAGCTTTAATCTCGTTACCCAGCTCGATAATGGAGTACTCGCCCTCGTGCAGACGGTAAACAATCTGCAATACATTGCGGCGGGCGTTGCGATACAGCACAAAGGGCTTGCCGGAGATTTCGAGCTCCATGATGGCGTCCTCCTTGTACATGGTCTTGAGCACGTACCCCTCGCGAGAGATGCGCACAGGCTTGGGATCTTCGGGGGCATCGTAGTCCTCGTAATCCAGTACATCTTCCTCGTACACCTTTTCATCGAGCTTGCGGATGCTTTCGGAGCGGTGGGGGCGGAAGCGTTTCATGAGGCGCGTCTTGTGCTTGCGCATGCGTCGCATAATCTTGGTGACGGTCTCATCAATGGCAGCATAGAGGTCGGAGCCCACGGTAGATGCTTGGATAGTGATGTGATCGGCACAGAACAGTACAATTTCTGCCACTTGGCGATCTTTCTGTACATCTACTATCACGCGAGCTTCTACAATACGGGGGTAATCAATATGAATACTCTGGATTTTTTTGGTAGCGAACTCGCGAATTGCATCCGTCACTTCTACGTGACGACCTGTTACAACAATGTTCGTGTCTACATTTGAGGTCTGCATGGTTGTATCCTCCTATTCTATGTTAATGGTTGTTTCCGGTGCAGAGCAGGCATGTCGAGACACCTTTCTGCAATACTCATACTATACCTGTATGCGAGGAAAAGCAACAAAAAAATGCTTTATCCCTACTTTTTTCTGAGATTTTATCGGGGTTAAAAAAAATACGGAAAATTCCGCGTTGTTACAGCGATTTGCGGCTTGACACCGGGCGGTGTATGGTGCAAAATAAGCCAAATCGTTTATGTTTTATTATTTGGACAGCACGCGCACTCCCTGTGGTCCGCACCGGGAAGAAGAGCTGTATATCATGCTCAGGGACGGCAGTTTGCAGCAAGACACGCTGGTGGCACAAGACGGCGGCAAGGCGTGGTACAAGCTGGGGGAGCTGTACGAGCAACATCGGCACAGCGCCACATGCCCCAATTGCGGGCAAAGTGTAGCGCCCGAGGCCGGGATACGCCCGCGGCAAATGCCGCTCTTTTGTCCGCACTGTAGCGCCCGGCTGCGCCCCGTACACCCGAAAAACATTTTTTCAAACATGGTCTACAGCGCACGGCACCCGTTTCGGTTTACGGGTAAAGCCACACGGCGAGAGTTTTGGAGCGCAGTGCTCGGCTGCATATTGGCAATGCCTGCGCTATTATTTCTCAACGGCTTGTTTCTCAACATATACCCGGTGTACGGTTACGAGACAATCTACTGCGTCATAGCGGTAAACGCCTGTATCGGGCTGTATTTTTTTGTGGGCATGGCCGCCCTCTGTACCCGCAGATTGAGAGATGCCGGCATATCAACCAAGCCGGCATGGGGGCTACTGGCGTATCCGCTTTGCCTACTCTCGGTCAACTTGGCAACTCTGCCCTATTTTCACGACCTGAGGTGCACGCATTTCCTCTTGGATGCCGCAGTCGCGTTGCTCTGGCTGGGTATCATCGTCACCATACTGTTGGCGGTATTCGCCTTGGCAGAGTCTAAAGAAAAAAACTGAGCCCCCCCTCTCCACCTTCCCCGCAATCATCGGATCTCATGCAACCACTTTTCATACTCGGGCCCACAGGCAGCGGCAAAAGCGCCATTGCCGTGGCCGTGGCGCAGCAGCTGGGTAATGCAGAAATCATCAGCGCAGATGCCTACCAGGTCTACCGCGCCATGCCCATACTCACCGCAGCCCCCGGCCCGGAGGAGCAAGGGGGCATACCCCACCACCTCATCGGCCACATGGAGGTGCAAGAAAATAACGATGCTGCCACCCACGCCCGCAGTGCCCAAGCTTGCATCGAGGCGGTGCAGGCCCGGGGCAATACCCCCATCATCACCGGTGGTAGTGGCCTATATGTCAAGTTTATATCGCACGGCATCTCGCCGGCCCCGCCGAGCGACCCTGCCCTGCGTGCCGAGCTGATGGCCCTGCCGGCAGAAGAATGCGTGCGCCGCCTGCAAGAGGCCGACCCCGAGGGCGCCGCCGCCACCAACCTGCAAAACCCGCGCTACGTAGTGCGCAATTTAGAGATTGTGTTACTGGGGGGCAAGCCGCTCTCCTACTGGCGCAACAACTGGCAACCGCAAGCATGCGGTGCCGGGTTTACCATTTGCCGCGATGTGCCCGAGCTGGATGCCCGCATTGCCGCCCGCGCCCGCCACATGCTGCGCCACGGCGCGATAGACGAGGTAGCGGCCCTGCCGGCTCAGCTCTCGCCCACGGCAGAGAAAACGCTGGGGCTCTCCCTCATACGCCAACACCTGCGCGGCGAGCTCACCCTGCCGCAGCTCGAAACCGCCCTGGCCTTGGCCACCCGCCAATATGCCAAACGTCAGCGTACCTGGCTGCGCAGAGAACCTTGGGCCACCCCCCTGCTGCTCTCCCCCGCCACCACGGTGCAACATGCGGTAGACTGCATCTTAAACGCGCTCTGAATACCCTTCCCCCGGCAAGATACGAGGTTACGCGTTGATGCAGCTCTCGACAGGGCAATTTATAGGGAGGGCCGAAGTACAAAAAACTCCGCCGCTGAGCGGGGGGGCACAACGGCGGATGAAGTGAGTGGGGAAGTAATCTTTTGCGGGGATTACTTGATGACACCGAGCTCGCGACCGGCTTGGGCAAAGGCGGCAATGGCGCGGTCGAGCTGCTCTTCCGTATGGGCGGCAGAGAGCTGGGTGCGGATGCGGGCTTGCTCCTTGGGTACCACGGGGTAGAAGAAGCCCATGGCGTATACGCCCAACTCGAGCAAGCGGTTGCTGAAGCGCTGGGAGAGTGCGGCGTCACCCAGCATGACGGGTACGATGGCGTGGCCGGCACCGGCAAGGGTGAAGCCACATTCCTCCATACCCTTGCGGAAGTAGGCGGCGTTGTGCTGCACGCGCTCGGTAAGCTCGGTAGAGGCCTCGAGCATGTCAATCACCTTGATGGTGGTGGCGGCAATGGCGGGCATGACGCTGTTGGAGAAGAGGTAGGGGCGAGATTTTTGGCGCAGCATGTCCACAATCTCTTTCTTGGCAGATACATAGCCGCCGGAGGCACCGCCCAGCGCCTTACCGAAGGTACCGGTGGTGATGTCAATCTTGCCGAAGAGGCCGCAATGCTCGTGTGTACCACGACCGCGAGCACCCAATACGCCCGTAGCATGAGATTCGTCAAAGTGTACCAAGGCACCGTATTTCTCGGCAAGCTCATGAATCTTGTCGAGGCTGGCTACAATACCGTCCATAGAGAATACACCGTCCGTAGAGATGAGGATGGTGCGGGCGCCGTTGGCCTTGGCCTCTTGCAGCTTGGCCTCAAGGTCTGCCATATCGTTGTTGGCGTAGCGGTAGCGGGCAGCCTTGCACAGGCGCACGCCGTCGATGATGGAGGCGTGGTTGAGGGAGTCGGACACGATGGCGTCCTCCTTAGTGAGCAGAGCCTCAAAGAGACCACCGTTGGCATCGAAGCAGGAGCCGAAGAGGATGGTGTCTTCGGTACCCAAGAAGTTGCTGAGACGCTCTTCGAGCTGCCGGTGCAGGGTTTGAGTACCGCAGATGAAACGCACGGAGGCCATACCGAAGCCCCAGCGGTCGATAGCCTCTTTGGCGGCTTTCTCAAGCTCGGGGTGGTTGGCAAGGCCCAAGTAGTTGTTGGCGCACATGTTGATGACTTTGCTGCCATCCTTAAGGCCTACCTCAGAGAACTGGGGCGTGGCGATGTAGCGCTCTTGCTTGTACAGGCCGGCCTCTTTCAGCGCGGCGAGGTCTGTAACCAATCGGTTTTTGAAATCTGTATTGTACATAATGCTCATGTACCCGTTAGCGGGCGAGGTATTGTAATACTATGGCTTTCATTTGTCAATGATTATGCCATGGTAAACAGTAAAATGTTGAATGTTGAAATTTACAATTTTTGCATAATACATCGGCCCGAGTGCAGCGCTATAGACCAACCTAATAGTCCCCCCTCCGGTGTGAGCCGCAGGCACCTAACTTTTCAATTCGTAATTCGTATATCGTATTTACAAATGGGTAGTTGGCGAGTTTTTCGAGGTCCCCAATTCGTAAATCAACGCGCATAATAACATGTTGACATTTCACGTGGGTGAGGGGTAAAATACAAACCATGTTCAGCATTACCCAAGAAGTTACTCCCAGTAAAACCGATATTGATGGTCGCATGAAACTGTTTTCGGCAGTGCAACTCATGCAAGATTGCTCTGAGATGTGGAAAAAAAGCGAGCCGGCTTTTGTGGATTTTTTACTGCAAACTCAGGGGGCTCAGTTGCTGAACTTTCGCTATCTGGAGGTAAGGCGCGTGCCCGAGCTCGGTGAGCAGCTTACCTGCACCACCTCTGTTTACGGCACCCAGGGGGCTTTTGGTTACCGCAACACCGCTATATACGATGCCGCGGGGCATCCTTGCTACCTCTCTTGGTGCATCGGCGCTTTTGTCAGTGCTCAAACCGGGCGTCTGCTGCGCCTGCCACAACATGTGGTGGACCGCATGAGCCTCGACCCTCAACTCCCCATGCACTACGGTAGCCGCAAAATTACCTTGCCCGACTCTGCCCCCATACCCCTGCCTCCCATTGCCGTGCAGCGTAACGATATCGATTACAACCGCCACGTTAACAATGCCCACTACATACGCATGGCCCTCGAGTGTCTGCCCCGGGAGTTTGTGCCCACTGCCCTGCGGGTCGAGTACAAACGCCCCGTTGCCCCCGCTGCTGTCATTGCTCCCTCCCTCATCTTGCAGCCCACGGCCGCCTATGTGCAGTTGTGTGTGGCCGATACCCTTTGCGCCGTTGTCGAGTTCACCCGCTGACCCCGCCGTGCTCACCGGCTCCCGAGCTTAGCATCCCAGCAGTCTCATTATTATCCATCTGCGTTTGCCACCCGCCGCGCGTATCAGCTCGGCACAGTCGTGGTGCCCGCTCTCAATGGCACAATCAAGCGGGGTTTTGCCATAGCGACCTTTTTCGTTAACCTTGATACCGGGTTGCGCCAGCATCAGCTTGACAATTTCCACGTGCCCTTCCCATGCGGCATCATGTATACCCCAGCTCGGGTCGGCGCCTTTCTCGAGCAGCAGTTTGACGACTTCCATCCGCCCGTCCCAAGCGGCACTACTTATACCCCGGCTCGGGTTGGCGCCTTTTTCAAGCAGCAGTTTGACAACTTCCATCCGCCCGCCACTTGCGGCACCCTTTAAGCCCTCGTTCAGGTCGGCGCCTTTTTCAAGCAGCAGCTTGACAATTTCCATGTACCCATACCTAGCGGCATACTCTATGCCCTTGCTCGGGTTGGCGCCTTTCTCGAGCAGCAGCTTGACAATTTCCACGTGCCCGTACCAAGCGGCATCCTTTATGCCCTCGCTCGGGTTGGCGCCTTTCTCGAGTAGCAGCTTGACGATTTCCACGTGCCCTTCCCATGCGGCATACTCTATGCCCTTGCTCGGGTTGGCGCCTTTCTCGAGTAGCAGCTTGACGATTTCCATGTGCCCTTTCCATGCGGCACCCTTTATGCCCTCGTTCCGGTCGGCGCCTTTCTCGAGCAGCAGCTTGACGATTTCCATGTGCCCGCCGTATGCAGCACCCTTTATGCCCTCGCTCGGGTCGGCGCCTTTCTCGAGTAGCAGCTTGACGATTTCCATGTGCCCGCCGTCAGCGGCACCCTCTAAGCCTTTTTTCGGGTCGGCGCCTTTCTCGAGCAGCAGCTTGACGATTTCCATGTGCCCGCCCACAGCGGCACCCTTTATGCCCTCGCTCGGGTCGGCGCCTTTCTCGAGTAGCAGCTTAACGATATCCATGTGCCCGCCAATTGCGGCATACCATAAGCTCTCGCTCGGGGCGGCGCCTTTCTCGAGCAGCAGATTCACGAGCTCCATGTGCCCGTTCTCAGCGGCACCCCTTAAGCCCTCGCTCGGGTCGGCGCCTTTCTCAAGCAGCAAGTTCACGAGCTCCATGTGCCCGTCCTCAGCGGCACCCTTTATGCCCTTGCTCGGGTCGGCGCCTTTCTCAAGCAGCAAGTTCACGAGCTCCATGTGCCCATTCTCAGTGGCAACCCTTAAGCCCCAGCTTGGGTCGGCCCCTTTTTCGAGCAGCAAGTTCACGAGCTCCACGTGCCCGCCACTTGCTGCACCCTTTATGCCCCAGGTCGGGTCGGCGCCTTTCTCAAGCAGCAGATTCACGAGCTCCATGTGCCCGCCTTTAGTGGCAGCCTCTATACCCCAGCTCGGGTCGGCGCCTTTCTCGAGCAGCAAGTTCACGAGCTCCACGTGCCCGCCCTCAGCGGCAACCTCTAAACCCTTGTTCGGGTCGGCGCCTTTCTCGAGCAGCAGCTTGACAATTTCCACGTGCTCATTCCCAGCGGCAACCTCTATGCCCCTGTTAGGGTTAGCGCCTTTCTCGAGCAGCAGCTTGACAATTTCCACGTGCCCATTCCCGGCGGCAACCTCTATGCCCCTGTTTGGGTAAGCTCCTTTCTCGAGCAGCAGCTTGACAATGTCCACGTGCCCATTCCCGGCGGCAACCGCTATGCCCTCGCTCGGGTTGGCGCCTTTCTCGAGCAGCAGCTTGACAATGTCCACGTGACCGTTCTCAGCGGCAACCGCTATGCCCTCGCTCGGGTCGGCGCCTTTCTCGAGCAACAGCCAGACAATTCCCATGTGCCCTTCCCATGCTGCATAGGAAAGCGGGGTTTTGTCAGAACAATATTTCTTGTTAACCTTGATACCGGGTTGCGCCAACAGCAGTCTGACGATTTCCACGTGCCCATTCTCAGCGGCAGCCTCTATGCTCTCGCTCGGGTCGACGCCTTTCTCAAGCAGTAGCTTGACGATATCCATGTGCCCGCCACTTGCGGCACCCTTTATGCCCTCGCTCGGGTCGCCGCCTTTCTCGAGCAGCAGCTTGACAATTTCCACGTGACCATTCTCAGCGGAACCCTCTAAGCCCTTGCTCGAGTCGGCGCCTTTCTCGAGCAAGAGTTTGACGATTTCCAAGTGCCCGCCGCGTGCGGCACCCTCTATGCCCTTGCTCGGGTCGGCGCCTTTCTCGAGCAATAGCTTGACGATTTCCACGTGCCCTTCCCGTGCGGCACTCCATAAGCCCTTGCTCGGGTCGGCCCATTTCTTGAGCAGCAACTTGACGATATCCACGTGCCCTTTCCTTGCGGCACCATATATGCCCTCGTTCGGGTTGGCGCCTTTTTCGAGCAGCAAGTTCACGAGCTCCATGTGCCCGCCTGCAGCGGCACCACCTATACCTTCGCTCGGGTCGCCGCCTTTTTCAAGCAGCAAGTTCACAAGCTCCATGTGCCCGCCTGCGGCGGCACCACGTATACCCCATCTCGGGTAGGCGCCTTTTTCAAGTAGCAAGTTCACGAGCTCCACGTGCCCGCCCTCAGCGGCACCCTCTAAGCCCTTGTTCGGGTCGGCGCCTTTCTCAAGCAGCAAGTTCACGAGCTCCGTGTGCCCGCCTTTAGCGGCAGCCTCTATGCCCTTGTTCGGGTCGGCGCCTTTCTCGAGCAGCAGATTCACGAGCTCCGTGTGCCCGCTATAGGCCACACCCTCATAGTAAGCTTCTTCATTTCCGTGGGAGTTTTTGAAGTCGAGTTCGGTCAATTTAGACGCATCCCCCAGCAATCCGGCAAGAAAGTAGGGTTTTGCGTCATTGCTGAATTTATCTGCCAAAGCAGAGTAGCGTTGCAGAGATGAAATGAATGGTGTTGTTTTCATAAATGTGTATGGTTTGTTATAAGTTTGTTAACGGAGAAGGCTCGTATAGCAATAAAGAGGCGGAGAAAGGGCAGAATCTATCGCCCCCCCCAAAAAAAATCGCAAAATTTTTCAAGATTAATCAATTTTATGTTGACGGGCAGGGTAGGTATGGTAAGGTGAGGGCATGGATATTAGCCCTATACCCGAAGAAAGCAGCCCCAAGTACCCGAAACAAAAACGAATATCCCCTGATGATATAGTGGTGAGTGTAATGGAGGCCGGAGTTATTGCTCCCCCGTGGCAAGAGAAGCCCTCATTCAGCAAGACCGACTACCGCATAGCCCGCCGTATCATTAAACATGGTATGGAGGAGTTGACAACGCAGTTGATGAGTGGTACCCCCATAGAGATAGGCAGTGACGTAGAAAAAGCACAACGGCGCCGAAATCGACAATACGAGAGAGTGTACGAAAAGCTCATGCTGTTGCTCGAGTGGTTGGAGCAGCAGTAAAGAGCACATCGCTTTTTTTGCCCCCGCAGTGTGGGCCGCAGGCGAACTCTTCACGCTTGCGGCAGCGAGCTGTATGCGGAGCTGAAAAACTTCGTACTTCTCGTATCGTACTTCGTATATTGGCTCGGCGTTGGTGCCCGAGTTCAGGTTTATTGATTCAGCAACACCCGCAGCTCGGCCAATTCAGCTTGGATTTGGGATTCTAGTTTTTCGATAGAATCGAGGATTTCGGCGGCCGGGGGATAATCTACGGGCTTGGGGATAGTTTTTTTATACTTATTGATACTCAGGTCGTAGTCGTTATCGATAATTTCTTGTTTGGGGACGAAGAAGCTTTGGTCGGAGCGTTCGCGAGAGGATTCGGCGGAGAGGTTATGGAAGCGGGTGATGATATCGGGAATATCGTTTTGCTCGGTGGGGAGGCGTTTATCATCGAGGGAGAAGCCGTCTGACTTCATATCATAGAACCACACATGATCAGTACCGCCGTGGCCGGTTTTGGTAAAGATAAGGATGCCGGTGGAGACGCCGGCGTAGGGTCTGAAAACACCGGAGGGCATGGAGATGACGGCCTGCAGGTGGTGTTCGTCGACAAGGAACTTGCGGATGGCCCTGTGGGCGGAGGAGGAGCCGAAGAGGACGCCATCGGGCACGATGCAGGCGCAGCGGCCGCCCACCTTGAGCATGCGCAGGAAGAGGGCGAGGAAGAGCAGCTCAGTTTTGCGGGTTGAGCAGATTATTTTGAGGTCGGGGCTGATGATTTCGGCATTGAGCGAGCCCTTGAACGGGGGGTTAGCGAGGATGAGGGAGTGGCAATCGCGGTCGGTATTTTGGTCTGAGATACTGTCGCGGTATTCGATATGGGGGTTATCGATGCCGTGGGTCATCATATTCATGGCACCGATGCGCAGCATGGTGCGGTCTATATCATAACCATGGAACATGTGGTTATGGTAGTGAGTTTTGTGGGTCTCGTTGTAGAAGATTTCGCCCGCGGCAGACTCGCGGAGGTATTCGCCGGCAGCCACCAAGAAACCGCCGGTGCCGCAGGCGGGGTCGCAGATAGTGTCTGTGGGGCCGGGCTGCATGAGCTGCACCATCATGCGAATGATGTGGCGCGGGGTGCGGAACTGGCCGTTCACGCCGGCGGTGGAGAGCTTGGAGAGCAGGTATTCGTACACATCGCCCCGGGTGTCGGCTTGGTTGAGTTGGGCCATGTGCGCATAGAGGTTGTCCATGGCCGTGACAATTTCATCGAGCATGCGGGGCGTGGGTATTTTGAATAGGGCATCGGCCATGTATTGCGAGTAGGCACTCTTTTTGTCGGCATGCAGAGATTTGATGAAGGGGAAGACGTACTCATGCACGGTGGTGTACATGAGGGGGGCTGGGTAATCGCGGAAGGTGCTCCAGCGCAGCGACTTACCCTCTACCGTGCGCGTACCGATGCAGACGGTATCGGGGAAGATGCCGGTGTAGGGCAAGCCCAGCATGGCGTAGTTTTTTGATTCTCGATTATCGGCATCGTCCAAATCGTGTATGAACATGAGGTAGGTCATTTGCTCGATGACTTCGAGCGGGTTTGTGAGACCACCTGTCCAAAAAATCTGCCAAAGAGAGTCTATCTTGTTCTTAAGTTCGCCGGTAATCATGAAATCTGAGAGTATGGTGTAAACAGGTGGGGGAGGGAGGGAGGATGCGTTCCTGTCTCTAGCATACAACATAATACTAAGCTGTCAAGGGTGATGTTGCCATGTCGGAATTTTTGTCGGGGCAAACGCATGAGATTCACCATTTGGGGACCTCGAAAAACTCGCCAACCGGCAATTTGTGGGGATACCCTGCGGGCGAATGCCCGCCGAAATCAGAGCCCCGGCGAGGGACGATATACGGAACCCCGGTTGAGGGGTGACATAATGCGTGGCTTAAATAAGGGGGAGGGGCACGCAAGCATTCAACATGCTAAGCATTGATGTAAGAATGACAAAAAAAAGCCGTATAGAACCTGATTTCTGCTTGTAGTGGCGAGCAAAATGTCAGATAATGAGGGAGCAACTAACAGATTTCTTTTTTTAATAGCAATATAACCCCTATAACAATCTCATTATGAAACCATTATTACTAACCGCCGGCGTATTGTTAGCGCTCTCGCAGGCGATGCCTGTGTACGCGCAAGAGACACAAGAGCCGCCTGCCACACCGGCCCAAGAAGAACAAACTCTACTTAAGGCCGAAATAGATACCCCGTATTACCATGATAATATCACGAAAGACACACCGATATGCATAGACTTTGACACCCCTATGGTGCCGGAAGAAAGTCTGGAGAGTGCCCCGACGGAGGGCTATGTGAAGGTGTACTACCGGGATGACAACACACCGATAGCGTACACGGCAGAGTGGTTATCGGCCTCTAAGCTGGAGCTTGTTATCAGCGATGAGGTTGAGCCCATGCGCATGGCGGTTGTGCGGGTCTGCGAAAATGTCAAAAACTTGCAGGGGCGCCGGTATGAAGAAACAGAAATGGTGAGGTACACCTCGGAAGGGGTGGATGTTGCATACACCGGCAACCATATGAGCCCGCGCGTGGTCTTTTTCGGGGGGAGCACGGAGTTTGCCTCGGAGCAACTGGAGAAGCGCCTGCACACCATGTACTTTTTGCACAACGAGCAGCAGATACCGGCCAAGGTGCGCCAAGCCACAGCCGGAGACGCCGTAGAGCATTGGGATGCGTACGAGGACGCATTCCGGTATGTCATGAACGACAGTGACTCTGCCGACATGGCCAAGCTGCCGGCAGATACGCTGCTGCCGCACACGTGGGTATGCGAGATACCGTTTTACTCTACGGAGGATAAGGAATTGATGTTGATATTACCGGCGGTCGAGCAAGCATACAGATACGGAGGCTACAAAGACAAGGTACTGTACCGTAGCTGTGAGAGTAAGCCGCGAATCATGCTGAGCAACACAGCGGAGGGGATGGGGAAAAATACCATTGAACTGTGGTTCACAATACCGGCCAAGGCAGATGACATACCGGGATTGCTGCGCAAGTTGCAATGGAGTGTACATGACTACAAGCACAACAGAGAGACTACCCCCCTGCACTGGCAGGATGACAATACCCTGCGCACCACGATTCGCGGCCAGGAGATTGTCATCTCATGGGCAGCAGATGAAACCCAAGAGTATGTAGAGAGCTTCAAACTCAGCGATGGCAGCACGGTGCAAGGCGTACACAAAATTACCTTGCATGCCGACTTGGGAGGGGAGAACGCCCCGAGCCTTCTCTTGAATTGCCGGGGGTATTACGATACCGTCAACGGTAAAGTCGCAGAAAAGGAGTTGCACGATTACACGAATTTGACAGCGCGCGACCCCTTCATATACAGCGATGTGAACATGGGGCACATGATGAGCGGCGGCACTACGACCATCAATTGCGAGTATGGCCGTATCGCTAACGGCCGAGTACGCATCTGCAAGTTTGCCGAAGATGCCGAGAGTGTGGTGCGCGCCATCAATGCCTACCAAACTTGTTATACGGATTATTATCATAACCATATGCCCTACGAGCAGACGGCTTTTATACTCCAAAGCCCGTCTCACCGTGTAAACAAAATGCGCGCCGTGCCGATTGACTTGTTGGCCGGCATAGAACAAGAGGTAACGCTGCCCCTGGACGGCTCTCACGGTAGCGAGGGTATCAACTTTACCGAGCCTTTCGGCAATGCCGATAAAAATGGCCTGTACTTTGTCGAGATTTCGGGGCAATCCATACGCCGGGATGACCACGGGGCCCCCGTGGTTAACCAAGGGCTTATTCAGGTAACAAACCTGGGCTTGACGTGGAAACTCAACGGCAAACGCATCTTTGCCTGGGGTTACCACTTATCCGACGGCAAAGAGGTGGCAGAAGGCACCTTGCGCCTGTTGGATAAGACCGGCAAGATTTTGGCGGAAATACAGCTGCACCGGGGTGTGGCAGAGGGCGTTTTCCCTGCCGAGACCAAGTTTTTGCAGTTGAGCACGGCAGACGACAGTGTTGTCATCTGCCACAACCCCGACAACAATGATTCGGACGCCGCAGAGTCTTGGGAGTCTGAGCGCTTGGCCGGCTTGGGAGTACCGGCAGATGAGCTGCCGCAAGCCCTTATCTACACCTTCAGCGACCGCTCCATCTACCGCCCGGGCGAAGAAGCCCACATTAAAGGTATGGTGCGCTGGGTGATCAATAACGAGCTGCTCACCCCCGAGATTGAGAGCATTAACGCCACGGTTCACTACCGGTATGGTAAGAAAACCTACAGTGTGACACCTGCCGCAGACGGCAGTTTCTGCCTCGACCTGACAACCGAGTGCGTAGGTACTCACCATGTGGAGTTTACGGTAACATACAAGGGCGACAACAATGGCACCAGCCCCGACTACGCCGCCTTTGCCCGCCACAATGTCGCAACGGATGGTTGGTATACTCAAAATGTTTTGTTTGAAGAGTCTCGACGGGGCGATATTTACCTGAAGGTAGAAGAGTTCCGCCGCAATGAATTTGAGGTAGAGAGCAAGGCCGAAGCCGATTGGCAAGAGGGGTATGTAGAGATTGACACCAAGGCCACCAACTATACCACCACGCCGGTGGCCAACGGCGAGGTAGAGTGGTATGTAACCTACGAGCGCCACAACTTCTACCCGCGCGATTGGAAAGACTACCGATTCGGTGACTTCTCGGAATCTGCCTGGGCGCATTTCTATGCCTACTACATGGATGACGAAAGCGCCGGGTGCGAGCACATAACCGGCGACAGCAGCACGGGCCAACTGGACGCCAACGGCGAGGGCTCGTGCACCTTCGATATACCCGAAAATGAGCAGTTCAACCGCGGGCGCATTGCCATTACCGCCTCGAGCATGGTCACCAACGGCAACGGGCAAAGTATTACCAGCACCCGAGAATTGCGCATCGACCCCTGCGAGGCCTACGCCGGTATCAAGACCGAGCA
This sequence comes from Akkermansiaceae bacterium, assembly GCA_015062055.1. Classification (GTDB taxonomy): domain Bacteria; phylum Verrucomicrobiota; class Verrucomicrobiia; order Verrucomicrobiales; family Akkermansiaceae; genus Akkermansia. Next base: position 13,226 of record SUVK01000031.1, on the reverse strand, counting down.
ACGCCTGATGAAAGTGGGGCAAAAGATGCCCGTAAGCCTGGTAGCCGTATGCCCCGACGGCAACGCCTGGCAAGGAGCCCCCCTGCAAGGCAAAATCAAGGTGGTGCGCACCTCGCACACCTCATACCGCTATGGCGCCGCGGCGGCATCGGGCATACACAATGTGAAAGATGAAGAAGTGGTGTGGGATGCCCCCGTATCGTTCAGCGGCACTCCCTGCACGGTAGAGATACCGCTGGAGCGCGCCGGTATTTACACCATAGAGGCCGGTTTTACCGACACGCAAGGCCATGTCAACACCTCGCTCGTAAAACACTACGTGTGGGGTGATGATGAGTCGCCCTGGTACTACGAGCACGGCACAGAGCTGAACATGGTGCCCGATAAAGACATGTACAAAGCCGGCGATATCGCCAACATATTGGTGCAAACCCCGGTAGATGCCGAGGTGTTGGTAACCGTAGAACGCGGCAAGGTATTGCGCCACTACAAGCGCACCATTACCGTCAACAACCCCGTCATACAAGTGCCTATCGAGGCAGGCGATGCCCCGGTGGTCTATGTGGGGGTCTCGATTGTACAAAGTGGTGAAAACCGCAAAAAAGACGGCACACCGCTGCTTAAGATGGGTGTATGCCCCCTCAACATCGAAACGCCCGAGAAGGTGCTGAATATCGAGCTGGACGCCCCCGAGCAACACCTGCTGCCTACCGATACCTGCGTGGTAAGCGGTATTGTGCGAGATGCTGCCGGCAACCCCGTTGCCAATGCAGATGTCACCCTGTATGCAGAAGATGAAGGCACCCTGCAGGTGCTGGGCTACAGCCTGCCCAAGCCCCAGCTCTTCTTCTACAGCGAGAAGGGCCGCCCCCAGGGCCTCAACACCTACTCTGCCCTCGGCCAGCTCTATGGTGATAATTTAAGGTACCGCGACATGGGCAACAAGGGTATCTTTGTGGGCGGTGGCGACGGCGGCGCCTCTCGCCGCGCGGTGTCTGACGACGAGGCCGACTACCTGCGCGAAAACTTCTGCCCCTGCGCCCTGTGGGTGGGCAGCATCAAGACGGATGCCGAAGGGCGTTTCCGGGTAAGCTATGTCAACCCCGACACCCTTACCCGCTACCGCCTGATGGCCGTGGCAGCAGAGCGCGACCGCTTTGGTTCTGCCCGCACGGTATACCATGTCACCAAGCCCATCATGCTCGAGCCGGTAGCCCCCATGGGTGCTACAGAGGGCGACATGCTGCACATGCCCGTAACCATCAGCATGCTGCCCGAGCAACTGGCCGAAGCCGCCAACGGTGCTGCCGTTGAGTGGACGGTGAGCATAAGCGGCAGCAATGTTACCCTGCCCGAGCCGGTGAAAACCGTAAGCCTCAAAGGTAACGAGCCGGTCACCATTACCTTCCCCATCAAGACGGAACATGCCGGCAAGGTAGTGCTGCAATGGCATGTGCAAGCCGCCAACCCCGGCAGCAGCGAGCGCCTGGCCGCCTGCAAGGATGCCGTTAAACTGGAGTTTGAGGTGATACCGCCCACGCCGTTCTTGAGAGAGCGCACCTTCCGCACGCTTACCGGTGCCCAAACCGTACCGGCGCAGCAGTTCTTCGGCACCGTCTACCGTGCCGACAGCCCGGTAGAGCTTACCTTCTCTACCACGCCGCTTACCGGGTTGCGCTACTACATACAATACCTGCTGACCTACCCGTATGGTTGCAGCGAGCAGCTGAGCTCTGCGGTGATACCGTGGATTCTCAAGCCCGAGCTCGAGGAGGCCCTGGGTATAACACTGCCCACCGAGAAAGACCGCGACCAAGTGCTTGCCGAGACCTTTGAGCGCCTCCACAAGCGCCACAGGGGCGATGCATACTACAGCTATTGGGACACCTCCGACACCCCCAGCGAATACTCGCCCTACGTGGTACTTGTAAAACAACTGGCACTGGAGCACGAGGTAAATGCCCCGGGTATCGCCTCGCATATTTTGAGCTACCAATACCGTGCTTTGGAGACCCTGGCCTTGCCCGCCGATAAACCCGAAACCGCCCAACTGGGTGATATGCCGGCCGACCATCAAAACAAATCGACCGTGGCCCCCAAGTTGCTCAACCTGTATGTACTGGCCCGCGCCGGCAAGTTGCAACCCCAACTGCTCGACCAATGCATTGAGCGTGTACGCAACCTGAAACTGGCTACCCCCGAGCAACGGTGGATGCTGGCCCTGTGTGCCCGCATGTGCAACCACCCCGAGGCCGACAGCCTCAAGCAAGAGGCCGAAGCCGAAGAAGTGGCCCAACAACAGGCTAAGGAGCTCTTCCTCTTCTACAGCAGCGATATCTTGCCGCCACTTGCCATTATACGCCTGCTTTATACCATAGAAGACGCCCCCAATGCCCCCGAAACGGCAGAGGCTATACGCGGATTCATGGATGCCGGCAGCTTCACCTACTCTACCTGGCGCAATGCCTGGACCACCATTGCCCTGTACGAGTACATGAAGAAGTCTGATGTAGAGAGCAAATCTGCCGTGGTCAATGGCCATACCATCAACTCCAAACAACCGTTGACGCAAACCATGCCCTACGGCGCCGCCACCGACTACTCCGTACAAGGTGACACGGTGTATGTAACCGGCTATGCAGAGGGCCACACCGCCGATGCCCAGCCCGTGCAGGCCATTAACCAAGGGTTCAAAGTAACCCGCCGATTCGAGAAGCTCATGCCCGATGGCAGCTGGCAACCCACTGCCACCTTCGCGGTAGGCGATGTTGTGAAGGTGTACCTCACCGTAGAGGCAGATGAATCGGTACCCGCTCATTACCTGCGATATCTGGTGGTAGAAGACCGCCTGCCTGCAGCCTTCGAGGCCATTAACCCTGTCCTCGTCTCGCAGGCTCTGCCCCCGGGTGTAACAGAGCAAGAAACCGCCGACTGGTGGTATTGGAGCTCTCATATCGACAACCGCGAATACCTCAAAGACCGCGTACGCTTCTTCTCGTCTTATGTAAACTACCGTAAGATGGAGGCTACCTACGTGGCCCGCGTGCTGCGCCGTGGCGAGGTAACCGCCCCCGCCACCAAGGCCGAGCTCATGTACCGCCCCGAGGTGCGCGGCCTGAGTATTCCGCAAAAACTCCAAATCAAATAATCAACAACAGGCGGTCGGCGCACGGGTGAGGCGCGCCGACCGCCTTAGCTCCTACATGAAAAAACGGTACCGATACCTTTTATGGGCAACAGGCAGTGTGGTAACACTCTGCCTGCTTGTTTGGTATACCATACCTTTTTTCATTACCCCGCCACAGCTGCCCACGGCTGCCAATAGCTTGGTGTACGACCGCAACGGCGAGTTTCTCGGCCTTATTCCCGGGGCAGACGGCTACCGCCACCAACCCCTGCAACAACTGCCCCAACAGCTCGCTCGCTGCCTGGTAGCGGCTGAAGATGCCCGCTTTTACAGCCACGACGGGGTAGACCTGTTGGCCACCGGCCGCGCCGTGTGGAACCGCCTGTGCGGCAACTCGCTCTCGGGCGCGTCTACCATCACCATGCAGTTGGTCAAGCTCTGCAACCCACCCGCAGAGCGCAACTACAGCACCAAGCTGCAAGAGGCCCTGCAAGCCCGCGCGCTTGAGTACCAATTCAGCAAAGAAGAGCTGCTGCTGGCCTATATCAACACCGCAGACTACGGCAACCAATGCCGTGGGGCAGAGGCCGCCGCACTCTTCTACTTCGGCAAACATGCGGCAGAGTTACAACCCCACGAGGCAGCCTTACTGGCTGCCTTGGTGCGCGCGCCCTCCCGGCTGGACCCCCTCCGCCACCCGCAAGCAGCCCTGGCCCGCCGCAATATGATATTGGCCAAGCTGGGCGAGCCCACCGACACCCCCTTGGGCGTGCAAGCCCACCGCATCAACGCCCCCACCTTTTTGGGTAAAACACCCGGCACCCTTACGCTGGATGCCACCCTGCAAAATGATATTGCAGCCATTGCCCTGCATGAGCTGCAACAGCTTTACCGCCACAATGTTTCTCAAGCTGCCGTGGTGGTTATCGACAACCGCACCGGCGAGCTGCTGGTGGCTCTACCCGCTGCAGACCCCGCCAGCTCGCGCGGCGGGCAGCTCAACGGCACCGCCATACCCCGCAGCGCCGGCTCCACCCTCAAGCCCTTTGTCTACCTGCAAGCCTTTGGCAACGGGGCCTGGCCCGCCACCGTCATGGCAGATGTACCCACCCTTTACCGCAGCGAAGACGGCATACGAGCCCCCGGTAATTATAATGATTTTTACATGGGGCCTATCAGCATACGCAAGGCCTTGGCCTGCTCTCAAAACGTGCCCGCCATGGAGGCTCTCAACCGTTTCGGCGGCGAAAACGCCCTGCTTAACCTGCTGCGTACGCTGGGCATAAGCCTGAGCGGCGACAGCAAAGAATACGGCTTGGGCTTGGCCATAGGCAATGCCCATGTCAGCCTTACCCACTTGGCCCATGCCTACAGCACCTTGGCCCGCGGCGGCAGCAAACTGCCCCTTTACACCCACCTGCCCCACGAGTCTGCCGCCCCCACAGCTTTGCTTAACCCGCAGCACTGCTACCAAATCGCCCACATCCTCAGCGACCCCACAGCCCGCGTCGCCACCTTCGGCGAGGCCCCTCACCTGCGCTTCCCTTTCCGCTGTGCGGCTAAAACCGGCACATCGTCCGACTTCAGAGACAACTGGTGCTGCGGCTTCACCGCCGAGTATACCGTGGCTGTTTGGGTGGGTAATTTCGACAACTCCCCCATGCAACATGTATCGGGCATCACCGGCGCGGGCCCCATCTTTCACCGTGTGATGCTGCGCCTGCAAGACTACAACGGCGCCCCCCTCACCTTCGTGCCCCGCCCCGATGGCCTTACCGAGGTAGAGGTAGACTCCCGCACCGGCACCCTCGCCACAGAGACCACCCCTCGCACCTGCCGCGCTACCGAGCTTGCCACTGCCGAGCAGCTCGCTGCCCTGCCCCCTGCCCCCGCTACCGATGAAAAAGGGCGCGTTATTCTCGACTCCCGCTATGCAGAGTGGTTTCCCAGCCATGCCAACAAGCGGCATTTCGCCCTCGATGCCACTGCTGCCACCGGCCGCCGCCCTACCATCCTTATACCTGCTCACGGCACCACCGTGGTACTGGACCCCACCCTACCCAACAACGGCCGCTTTATCGAGCTGCGCTCTACCCTGCCCGCCGCCTCAACCACCTGGTACAGCAGCTCCCTGCAAATTATTCACCGCAACGGTAAGTTTTATGCCATCCTTACCCCGGGCCAACACACCATCCGCGCCTCTTCTCCTCCCAACCTCTCTGCAGAATCCACCTTCTCCGTCTTGCAAAATTAATTGCCGTAACAAGGGTAGATGTGTATTTACCCTTTACAAAGTTAGCGCGTTGGAACAATCAGGTAAAGAGGCATTTGTGGGGGGGGTAATCCTGCGAGCGCAAAATTGTTTTGGTGTGTTGCGATGAATTTTCTTGCTTTCAGGCGGCGGAGCTGCTATATAGATAATAGCTGCTGTGCTCGTGACGCGTGGTCAACAAGGCCCGGACCGTTGTACTATATTAAGGGGCATAAAAGCCAAAGGAGGCAATGTTCCGTCCAATAAGGATACCTCAGATACCTCCGGCTCCGCACCCACCTGAATTGAGGGATCGTGGCTCTCATCCACTGACGGCACAGCGGCGTTTTTTTGTGCCCGGATCATAATTTCGTAAGAGTCGTTAAACGTGGCAGAAAAAAAAGCACTGTTTCTTACTGCCGGCTCGATGTCTGCCCACTCTGCCGAGGTCATCGCAGAGGGGTATAACGTACTATCCCGGAGTAACCGCATGAGATAAAGCGTTACGCGCCGGAACAATGGAGAACATTATGATTCGTACGGGGAATCAACTAAAACATAAACAGGGAGCCTAATGAAAGAAGACAGCACGCAGAGGCGAATCTGCGTGCTGTCTTGTTGAGGGGGGATGATATGAATAAGATTAGTTGGCGGCGTGGTACTCTTGCAGGGTACGTACACCGGCTACCTTGTTCATGTTGTGCAAGATAGCAGCGGAGCAGGCCTTAGCAGAGGAGAGGTCGGTGGTGTAAGACACCTTGTTATTGACGGTAGCGGCGCGAATGGCAACTTCGTCTTCGCGGGCATCGTGAGAGCCCGGGGTGTTGATAACAAACACGACATCTCCGTTTTTAATGCGGTCCACAATGTTGGGGCGGCGGCCTTCAAGCAGCTTGTAGGCGCGTTCGCACTCGATGCCGTTTTGCAGCAGGTAGATCATGGTGCCCTTGGTGGCACAAATATCGAAGCCTGCAGCGGCTATCTCTTGGGCGATGGGCAAGACGTGATCTTTGTCGCGGTCGTTTACCGAGATGAACACCAAGCCTTTGTCGGGCAAGGGGTTGAAGGCCGAGATTTGGCTCTTCATGTAGGCCAGGTCGGGGTCTGTATCGATACCCATGACCTCACCGGTGGAGTGCATTTCGGGGCCGAGCACTACGTCGATGCCGGGGAAGCGGTTCCAGGGGAAGACGGCTTCTTTGATGGTGTAGTAGGGGGGTACAACCTCTTTGGTGAAGCCGAGTTCGGTAAGTTTCATACCGCTCATGACCTTGGCAGCGAGTTTGGCCAGGGGCACGCCGATGGACTTGGAGACGAAGGGGACCGTGCGAGAGGCGCGGGGGTTTACCTCGATGACGTAAAGCTGCTCGTCTTTGATGGCGAACTGGCAATTCATGAGGCCCTTCACGTTGAGTTTGGCGGCGAGTTCTTTGGCGGCGCGCATCATTTCTGCGTGCATGGCATCGCTTACTTTGTTGGGCGGGATCATGCAGGCGGAGTCACCGGAGTGGATGCCGGCGGGCTCGACGTGCTGCATAATGGCGCCCACGACGCTGGTTTCACCATCGGAGATGACGTCTACGTCTATCTCTAAGGCGTTTTGCAAGAAGCGGTCTACCAGCACGGGGCGCTCGGGGGAGGCATCTACGGCCTCGCGCATGTAGGTGCGCAGCTCAGTCTCGTCGTACACAATCATCATGGCGCGACCACCCAGTACGAAGGAGGGGCGTACCAGCACGGGGAACCCGATGCGCTTGGCAACGGTTACGGCTTCTTCCTCGTTGGTGGCGGTGCCGGCTTCTGCCTGGCGCAGGCCGATTTCATCTAAGAGGGCCGAGAAGTATTTGCGGTCTTCTGCCAGCTCGATGCTGCGGGGGCTGGTGCCGATGATGGGCACGCCGCGCTCTGCAAGGGCAGCGGCAAGGTTGAGCGGGGTTTGGCCGCCGAACTGTACGATGACGCCGCAGGGTTGCTCGACATCGCAAATGTTGAGCACGTCTTCAAGGGTAAGGGGCTCGAAGTACAGTTTGTCGGAGGTATCGTAGTCGGTCGACACGGTTTCGGGGTTCGAGTTGACCATGATGGTTTCGTACCCGAGCTCTTTGAGGGCGAAGGAGGCATGCACGCAGCAGTAGTCGAACTCTATACCCTGGCCAATACGGTTGGGGCCACCGCCCAGAATCATGATTTTCTTGCGGTCGCTGATGCGGGCTTCGTTGTGCAGGCCGTAGGTGGAGTAGTAGTAGGGGTTGCGTGCCACGAACTCACCGCCGCAGGTGTCGACCAAGTGGTAGGTGGGCACGATGCCTTTGGCTTTGCGCTCGGCGCGTATGTCGTCCTCGCTGCAACCACGGGCCAAGGCAATCTGGCGGTCGCAGAAACCGAGTTTCTTGGCCTGCAGCAGGTCCAGCTCTGCCAGTTTCATGCCGGCCTCGGCAAGCTCTTGCAGCTGGTCGATAAACCAGGGGTCAATCTGGGTGAGGTCGTAGATTTCCTCTGCGGTGAAGCCGTTGACAAATGCGGTCTGAATCCAGAAGATACGGTCTGCATTGGGCACGGAGAGCTTGGCGGCAATCTCTTGGCGGGTGGGGTTTTTGGGGTCTTTGGCGTCGAACCCGAAGCCCCAGCGACCGGTCTCGAGAGAGCGGAGTGCTTTTTGCAGGGATTCTTTGAAAGTGGTGCCGATGCTCATGACCTCGCCCACGCTCTTCATGGCGGTGGTAAGGCGCTCGTCTGCCTTTTTGAATTTCTCGAAGGTGAAGCGTGGCACCTTGCAGACAACGTAGTCGATGGTGGGCTCGAAAGAGGCGGGGGTGCTGTGGGTAATGTCGTTGAGCAACTCATCGAGTGTGTAGCCAACGGCCAGCTTGGCAGAGAACTTGGCGATGGGGAAACCCGTGGCCTTGGAGGCCAGTGCCGACGAACGGCTCACACGCGGGTTCATCTCGATAACCACTTGGCGCCCGGTGCGCGGGCAGATGGCGAACTGAATGTTGGAGCCGCCGCTCTTAACACCGATTTCGCGGATGATGGCGAAGGAGGCTTCTTTGAGGATGGCGTACTCGCGGGCGTTGAGGGTCATGGCGGGGGCAACGGTGATGGAGTCGCCGGTGTGCACGCCCATGGGGTCGAAGTTCTCGATGGAGCAGATGGTGATGCAGTTGTCTTTGCTGTCTCGCATTACCTCCATTTCGATCTCTTTCCAGCCCAGCAGAGACTCTTCGATGAGAACCTCGTGCACCGGGGAAAGGTCGAGGCCGCGCATCACAATCTCTTCAAACTCGGTCTTGTTGTAGGCAATACCGCCACCCGTACCACCCAAAGTGAATGCGGGGCGTATAATCATCGGGTAGTTGCCGATGACGTTTTTGGCGATATCCCATGCCTCTGTCATGTTGTGTGCAACGCCCGAGGCGGGTACGTCTAACCCGATTTTGAGCATGGCATCCTTGAATCGCTGGCGGTCTTCGCCTTTGTCGATGGCATCGGCATCTGCACCGATGACGCGTACGCCGTATTTCTCAAGAATCCCTTGGCGGTGCAGCTCCATCGCAGCGTTGAGGGCGGTTTGGCCACCCAATGTGGGCAAAAGGGCATCCGGTTTCTCGCGAGCGATAATCTTCTCGATGTACTCGGGAGTGAGCGGTTCTATGTAGGTGCGGGGGGCTGTCTCCGGGTCCGTCATGATGGTGGCGGGGTTGGAATTGACAAGCACTACCTCGTAGCCCTCTTCTTTCAATGTTTTACAGGCTTGGGTGCCGGAGTAGTCAAACTCGCAACCCTGCCCGATGATAATGGGGCCCGAACCGATGACCAATATCTTCTTGATAGACGTGTCTTTAGGCATGGTACAGTGTAAACTTGCAGATATATGCCATATATCTACCCAAAATGCAAGCCTTATTTACAAAAAAAATGCACATACAGTGCATTATTTTTGATTTAACTACCGCAAAGCAAATATTTTACAGAAAATTAACGGTTAGAGGCCACGCGGCGTGTACAGGTGGCACCGGCAAGGGTGTTAAAAGGGGGCGGTCTTCATGCCGGTGTAATTAGTAATGGTGATATCGCCGATTTGGCCGTAGAGGGGGTGTTGCGGGCAATCGAACTTGAGCATACCGGCCTCTTCTTTGAGGGGTATGCGGTGCAGGCAATGGGTGCCGTCGTCAGAATCTGTCATGTAGAGGGCTACAATGCGCGGGGTGCCGTCCGCTTGCGGCTCGGTGTCTATACCCCATACGGTAAGAGAATGCGTATAGCGGCGGCCATTGCGGCGGTAATATGCCACGCCTACCCAAAAGGCATGGCCGCGTTTGAAGCCCTCGTAAAAGGCGCTGCTCATGGTTTGGGCGGTTACTTGAGAGCCGCGGCCACGGTAAAGCAAAGCCCATAAATAGCCATCCCCCTCGCCCTCGCAATGCTTGTAATAGCTACCGGTTGCGGTGTTGGTAACAGTGGCGCAAGTCTCGCCCGTAGCCGGTTGAGACGGCCGGTACTTGCCCGAGAACCACCAGCGCAGGCCTTGGTCGGGGTCGCTGCCGTCGTTGCTGAATGAGTCGCGGAAGGTGTGCCACACTGCCTCCCCCATGGGCACTTGGGCCGGCAGGGTTTCGGGGGCTTGGGTATTTTGCCACCAGGCAATGAGGTTGGAGGCGCAAATAGCCCAGCACAGGCCGGACTGCGAGCCGTCTCGGGCTTTATCAAAGTCGTACCATCCCTGTTGGGGGCTAACGCCGTCGGCCCACAGGGTCTTAACCTCGGCCCCGGTGGCAAACGTGGCAGCTGCAAGCAAAAGTGATAATATCTTCATGGTATGTAGCAATCTTGTACCGAGGGGGGAGAGAAATGGGGTGGGTTACAGCTCCGATGCTATGTTTTTGAGCTCGATACTGCCGTAAAAATCATTCTCGACAATACGCTGTACGGCAGATTGGAAACGCGGTGTCAAGCTATAGACCGATGCCATCAACTGACGGTGCAATTGTTCGCCTGCGGCGTGGTCAATCGTTGCGGCGGTTTCGAGTTGGCGGCGGCAGGTATCCATTCTCAGCGCCAATGCCTCCAGCTGCACGGCGGCGGCATCGGCCGTACTCTTATCTTGAACGGACTCCAGTATTTCTACCAGTTCTGTAGAAATGCTGATAACCTCGTTCAGCAAAATCTCGGCCTCGGCCATGGTGTCTGCCGTGGTTATCTCTGCGTTGTCTCGGGCATGCACGGCAGTTATACCACAACAAATTGTAACAGCTAGTATTGCAATCTTTTTCATCTCTTCTCGCTCTTGAGAGCGAAAGAATACTATATTTCGCCTCTCTTGTCAATGCCGTGGCCCGTGTACAACGCGCAAAGGTATTTGACACGTATGTTATCATAGGCGTGTATGGCAATATCCCAAGAACTTTTTGAGCGAGCATGCGAGGTAATACCCGGTGGTGTCAATTCTCCCGTGCGGGCATTTCGCCGGCTGGAGTGTGCCCCGTTTTTCGTAAAACGAGCACAGGGTGCGCATTTGTGGGATGAAGATGACCGGCAATACATAGACTACGTGGGCACGTGGGGGCCGGCTATTTTGGGGCATGCGCCGCAAAGTGTCATCACCGCCGTGCAGGCAGCAATACCTAACGGCTTGGGCTATGGGGTACCCACGCGTGTTGAGGTAGATATGGCAGAGACTATTTGCCGCCTGTTGCCCTCTGTAGAAAAAGTGCGCATGACTAACAGCGGCACAGAGGCCACCATGAGCGCCATTCGCCTGGCTCGCGGCTTTACCGGGCGTAAATACATCATCAAGTTCGAGGGCTGCTACCATGGCCATGTAGACAGCTTGCTGGTGGCAGCCGGCAGCGGTGCTCTTACCCATGGAGAACCCGACAGCGCCGGCGTGCCCCGCGAGTTTGCAGAGCTTACCATCGCCCTGCCCTACAACGACCCCGCCGCCGTGCAACGCGCCTTTGCCCGGTACCCGCAGCAAATTGCCGCCATTATTGTAGAGCCCTACCCCGGCAATGCCGGTTTTTACCTGCCCAAGCCCGGCTACCTCGAGTTTTTGCGCGAGATTACTGCCCGAGAGGGCGCGCTGCTCATCTTTGATGAGGTGATGACGGGTTTTCGCATCTCCCCCGCCGGGGTGCAGGGTAAGCACCATATCACGCCCGATCTCACCACGCTGGGCAAGGTGATAGGTGGCGGGCTGCCCGTGGGGGCTTTCGGCGGGCGGGCCGATATTATGAACTGTGTCTCCCCCCTGGGCCCCGTTTACCAGGCAGGCACCCTCAGCGGCAACCCCGTGGCCATGGCTGCGGGCCTGGCCCAGTTGCACGAGCTGGAAACTACCGGGGCTTATGACCGCCTCGAATCCCTGGGGGCCCGCTTAGAGGAAGGCGTGCGCGCCGCGCTGGCAGAGCTGAAGATGCCGCTCACCTTCAAGCGCAGTGGCTCCATGTTCTGCCTCTTCTTTACCACGCAAGATGTTTACGACCTCGCCACGGCCACCACGGCAGACTTCGGTATGTTCCGCCGCTATTTCCTCTCCATGCTCGAGCAAGGGGTCTATGTAGCGCCCTCACCCTACGAGACCGGCTTTATCTCCACCGCCCACACAGAGGCAGATATAGATACCACGGTAAGCGCCATGCGCACGGCCCTGCTGGCTGCTAAAGGTTGATTGGGTATATACAGCGCTGACAAAATTCGCAAATCACCATCTTTTATTCGTACTCATCATGAAATGGATTGCATTTATACTGAGCTGCATATGCCTGAGCGCATGTGGCATGATAGACAGCCACGACACCCCGGCCATTGAGATACCTGCTCAAGAGCAAAACGTGCTGCGCGAGCACGTGCAGCAACTCTGCGCCCGGCCCCGCTATGGTGATACCATAGACCACGCGCGCGACTACATCGAAAAACGGTTTCGCGCTGCCGGTTGGCAGGTGTCTCGCCAATACTTCACGACCTCTTATGGCGAGAAACGCTGCAATATTTGCGCCGTGCGCCCCGGTAAAAAAGAGACCCGCTACATCATCGGTGCTCATTACGATGCCTGCGATATCGGCGAAGATGACGGGGGCTACAACCAAGGAGCAGACGACAACGCCAGCGCCGTTGCCGTGCTGCTGGAGCTCGCCGCCCACCTGCCCGCTACTCAGCCCGATTACACAGTCGAGCTCGTGGCGTGGGATTGCGAAGAGCCACCCTACTTCAACACGCCCGATATGGGCTCTGCCCACCATGCCGCCGCCTGCAACCCAGACCAAGTCGCAGGCCTCATCTGCCTGGAGATGCTGGGCTACTACAGCGACGAGCCCGACAGCCAGCCCTCCATCTTCCCGGGCTATGCGCTCATGCTCCCCACCGTCGGTAACTTTGTGGCCGTAGTGGGCGATACCGATGCCCGAGACCTCGCACGCGCCCTCTTCGATTCCCTCAAGCAAGACATGCCCGCTGCCCGTATCAACATTCCCTTTGCTCATGATACCGAGCTGTACTTCTCTGACCACCGCAATTACTACCCCTACGGCATACCCTCTGTCATGGTGACTGATACCGCCATGCTTCGCAACGACCATTACCACGAAAACACCGATTCCCCCGATACGCTCGACTACCGCTGTATGGCTATCGTTGCTCGCGCTATCATTCGCTCCGTCTCGACTCTGGCATGGCCTGCCCCACCTCAAAAATAAAGGCAGCGTTGCCGGTAGCTTATGTCATACGCGCTGAATTGCAAGACCAAATGCGACAGTAAGTGATTTTTCTTCAATTTACGCTGCAATTTTGAGAAAATGGAGCTTTTCTGTTCGTGCCATGTGGCGTGCTGATTTGCCTTTAAAGATGCGTCGA
>SUVK01000030.1 GCA_015062055.1 Akkermansiaceae bacterium | reverse complement strand
GGTGCGCCAGCCTTTCATTTCAAGAGCTGGTATAATGTTCATTCCAACCACATATTACCACAACTCTTGATGGTTGGCGCGCCTCAGTCCGTCATTCCGCGACTTTTTTGACGCAGTGCCAAAAAAAGCTTTAGCGGCTCTAACTCTTGTTTCATTAATTTTGAGCAATTGCATCGTTACTTCCGGTAGTTACGATGAAATATGCGAACCCGTGCGAACTTCCATACCTGGGGGTAAACACATAACCTATTCTATAAATTTAAGGCAAGAAATATCTAACGCTGCAATGCGAAGAAGTAACAATCTCTTGCTCGACTATTTTATCACAAACATAGGGGACGAATTATTGAGAAGCAATATGTACGCATCTGTTACATACACCGCTGAGCCTATCAATTCTGCAAACCACTATCATTTCGACATTAACGTGCAGGGTGTTGCCAAAGGCAAAAGAGAGTTTTTGGGATTCATCCATGGGTTCAGTTGTGGCATGTTGCCGGTATGGTACACACAAAACATAGATGTAACACTTGCCGCTCATGGTATTTCATTCCAAACAGAACAATACGCACGCACCTATCATTGGGCACCTCTATTGTTGGCTGCTCCCTTTGCAAATGGTAAAACACTTGTCCGCGATTTGTCAAAACGCTCTGTCGCGTTTTTCTTAACAGAAATAGAAAAACGCAATTTACACAGATAAAATAATATTCTCTACAAAATTAAAATAATATGAAAATAGGAACATACATATCACTGTTGGCATTACCCCTCTTGGTTAACTCATGTGCAACAGTCGTCAACGGGACAACTCAAGAGGTCGTTGTCAAGAGTAATGTTCAAGGTGCTCGCATCTACATTAACGGTATAGATAGAGGCGTATCTCCGAACCTCGTTACCCTTGAACGCAGCGAATCATACACACTTGAAATGCGAGCACCCGGGTTCGCAACACATCGTGAAAAATTGGAGAGTTCCATGAGTGGTTGGTTCGCCGGCAATCTTATTCTAGGTGGTATCATTGGTATGGCGATTGACCTCTGCGCCGGATCTTGTTGGGCATTCGATGATGTCAACGTAACCCTCATTCCGCAAAATGGTGCAGGCTCAACAAATGTTAGCCACACAAATCAAAGCTCGACTAATACAACAAGCAATAATGTAGTAAAAGCCCCTAAGAAAACGGGGGGCACGGGTGCTAGATCCAGCAAACCCATGGATGGGTTCTTCGATACCGTTTTAGGTGATAACTAATGACACAAACAAGAACAGGGTGGGAGGTTTCCCGCCCTGTTCTGCATTGATAGAAAAATAAAGTGGGGGGTACAGGCTGCTATTTACAACGCCGGGGTTGCGCACTTGGGCAATACAATGGCAGCATCTGCCCGAGAGGCCAGCCAGGTATCGGCATAGCGCAGCGAAGCCTCGACCACAAGGTGCATATCCAAATAGCGGTAGCAACCTAAACGGCCGATGAACGACACGCCCTGCTCTGCCTGCATATGCGGTAAATAGGCAGCCAGTTTTTTGAGGTCTGACGGCATGCGTTTGGGGTAGAAAGCATCGTCACCGCGCACAGCCTCGCGGCTGAACTCATACAGCAGCACACTCTTATCGTGCTGCTCCCAAGGGGAGAAGAACTTATGCTCGTGTGCGCGCGTGAAAGGTACACTCATATCGGTATAATTGAGCCAGCTGCACCCTTGCAAATCGCCCACGCCGCGTTGGTACTCAAAATCTACGGTACGATAGCCCAGCTCGCCCTCAGAATAGTCGAAATAGGCATCCAACGGGCCACTGTAGAACACATGCACAAACTCGGCATTCATGGCGCGAGTATAGGGAGTATTGAGTTGCAGCTCGATAAGGGGGTGTTGAAGCATATTGCGAACCAAGGCAGTATAACCGTGCATGGGGTAGCCTTGGTATTTATCAAAGAAATAGTTATTATCGTACGTAAAGCGCACGGGTATACGTTTAACGATATCGGGGGCGAGCTCTCGCGGGCTTACGCCCCATTGCTTAATGGTGTAGTCGCGAAAGAATGTTTCGTATATCTCGTGCCCCACAAAGCGCAGCAACTGCTCCTCTGCATTGGTGGGGGTGGTAATACTTTTATCTTGCAGGGTTTCAATAAAAGCGCGGGCCTCTGCCGGGGAAAATCGCTTGCCGAACAACTGGTTGATGGTATGCAGGTTTATGGGCAGGCTGAATACCCCGCGTGCATTGGTGCACATGGCTCGGGCCACACAGCTGTACCAATCATCAAAGCGTTGCATGAACTGCCATACGCGCTCATTGCCGGTATGGAAGGTATGCGGGCCGAAGCGGTGCACCTCTACACCGGTCTCTTCATCTCGGGACGAATAGCACATGCCCGCAACGTGCTCGCGGCGGTCGATTACTAAACTCGCTACCCCGGCATCGGCCAACTGCCTGGCCAGTACACTGCCGGCCAACCCGGCTCCCACTATCAATACGCGTTTGTGTGGCATCTTATCGGTGAAAATTATGAGGGGAGAGGTGAACGGCGCGGTTCATCCTCTCCCCAAACCCCTGTTAGAAATTATGATGCAAATCAGTTAAGGTGCATGGGCATGAGCACATACAAGAACTCATCTGCCACACGCATGACACCGGGGCTGGAAGAGTCGATGAGATCAAGGGCTATCTCACCATCGCCCACAGCCTTAAGCGGTGCTAAAATGTAGTCTGCATTGAATGTGATGGAAAGCTCGCGGCCATCGTAGTCAATGGGCACTTCTTCATTTGCCTCACCCACATTGGCGGCGCTGGAGAGCACCTCCATCACCCCGGGGGCAAAGCGGAAGCGCACGGTGTTAGTCTTCTCGGCAGAGAGCAATGCAACGCGGCGTACCGTTTCATTGAGATCGGCGGCGGGCATCACAATACGCTCGTTGTAGCGACCGGGTATTACCTGACGATAGTTGGGATAATTACCGTCAATCAACTTCGTAACCAGCAGCGTATCGCCGAAATCGAAGGAAGCCAAATTGCTGGTAATGCGCACCATCACATCGCCGGCATCGCCCAGCAGACGGTGTACCTCTGCCACGGCGCGGCTGGGTATATCAATGGCTACCTGCTGAGACTCAGGGAACTCGAGCTCGTTCTCAAACAAGGCCAAACGGCGACCGTCCGTCGCAACCAGCGTCAATTTGCCATCTTGGAAGCAGGTGTATATACCATTGAGCAGATAGCGCGTGTTGTCGTTGGAAATAGCAAACTCGGTGTAGCGGAAACCACGATTGAGCATGGCCTGCGGCACTTTGAACTCGCGGGCTTCTTTGAATACGGGCAGGCTGGGGAACTCCTCTGCTGCAAGACCATTGAGCTTGAATTGGGCGCGATTGCAGCGAATGGTGGCTACCGTACCCTTCGTATCAACACTCACCTCACCGTCACGCAGCTCGCGGATGATGCTCTGCAGCTTCTTGGCCGGCAGGGTGATGGCACCGGGAGTCTCAACCATGCAGGGCACCTTGGCCAGAATAGTCAGCTCCATGTTCGTGGTGGTAAGCTTCAGCTCGCCCTCGGCTGCTTCGAGCAGCACGTTAGAAAGAATGGGCATGCTCGGGCGCGTAGATACCACGCCCGCCACCTTGTTCAACCCATCGAGCAATACTTGTTTGGCTAATGCGATTTTCATCGTTGGACTCCTTGTGTTTGTCATTATTTTACAGATTTTTTGCCCGTCTTGCAAGTAAATTATCGCAAAATCCCACATTTTCTATCAGATTTTGCAACATCATACCACATATTGGGCATATTAACGGTTTCACCCCTGTATTTGCTATACTTTCCTCGCGCATTTGTTTAAGCAAACTTGAGCATTTTCATTTACATAGAGAAAAAAGTCGGTATCCGCACGAAAAAAAAGCGGATACCGACTGATGCAAAAAGGGTTAAAGAGGGGCGTATCAGAGTGCGTTGAGAGCCTCCACCGCAGCCTCGAGAGAGGCGACATCCTCGATGGAGATAACAGTTACCTCTTTGGAGATACGGGCCATCATACCGGCAAGCGTTTTACCGGGGCCCATCTCGATAAAGAGGGTATGGCCTTGGGCGACGAGGTCTTGCATAGAGGCAGCCCAACGGACGGAGCCGCACACTTGGGCACCCAGCATGGCGCGCACGTCATCTGTGCTTGTCACGGGGCGGGCTTGGAAGTTGCAATATACGGGGCAAGCGGGCATCTGCATGGGCACAGCCTGCAGCTCGGGCAGCAATTTTTCTTGGGCGCTCTTCATGAAGCGGCTGTGGTAAGCACCGGCTACATTGAGCTTTTTGGCCAACTTAAACCCGGCTGCCTTGGCACCGGCCACGGCTTTATCCACACCCTCTACGGAGCCGGACACCACCGTCTGACCGGGGCAGTTGAAGTTTGCAACATCAATATCACACTCTGCGGCCAATTTTTCTACAGCTTCATCGTTGCCGCCAATCATGGCAGCCATGGTGCTGGGGGCGGCTTGGCAAGCCTCTTCCATGTAGGCGCCGCGCTTCTGCACCAGCTTAAGACCTTCCTCCATGCTGAAAGTACCGGCAGCGGCATGTGCCGTAAACTCACCCAAGCTGAGACCGGCTGCAGCTACAGCCTCAATTTCTACCTTACTGCGCAGCACCTCGTACAGGGCAAGGCCGTGCAGGTACAGAGCGGGCTGGCAATTGCAGGTGCGGGTCAGCTCGGCATCCGGGCCGTTGAACATGATATCGGTGAGAGAGTAGCCGAGGGCGGCATCTGCCTTGTCCATCATCTCGCGAGCGGCGGGATAGGTGTCGTACAGGTCTTTACCCATGCCCACTTTCTGGGCGCCTTGTCCGGGGAAAAGTATTACAGCTTTCATAATCGGTATATTCAGCAGGTTTGCTCCTTGCATGGTAGCGCATCCGACAATAGACGTCAAGACAAATTTTCACATATTCTAGAGATAACTCCAACTAATCACCATTCGTGGTGATTTATACAGCAAACATCTTGACAAAAAAGAGATAAAAAGGCAGAATAGCGGGCATGAACGAGCGCAAATACTTTTACGTAAGAGAGGGTAACACCACACCTGCCGGGCCACATACGCTGGCCGAACTTGCGCGCATGAAATCGATGGGGGATTTAACGGATAACACCCCGGTAGCAGCTGGAGGCGCCCCGCGTTGGGAAAAGCTCGGCGAGCTGATAACAGCCCACGAAACAGAGCAGACCGCATGCAGCCACGATTCTATCGCCGTACCACAGGCTGCACAGTATCCGCAAGCTTACATACACCCGCAGGCGTATCGTGGGCCATTGCCTGCATATGCAGGTCCCTGCCCCAACTGTTCCCACGAAATCCCGCTCAGTGAGCCAATGCTGCCCGAGCACTGCCCCCATTGCCAATTTACATTGCGGGCTCAGAACCCTGAGAGCATGTGGCAACAGTATATCGTGGCATTCAAAAAGATGTTCGAATGGCGAGGGCGCGCCACGCGTATGGAATATTGGAGTTTCTGTCTTTTCTCCAATATCATATTATTTATCATTTCTTTATTCAGCAACTTTGCAGGCTCATCCGAAGCTTATGCATACAGTGAAAAAATCAGTTATCTTTATTCCGACATAGGGGCTATGTACGAGCCTGCCATGATGTTGCAAATAGCCGTAATCCTCATTTTTGTTATACCCGGCATTAGCGTTACAATACGCAGATTACACGACATAGGGCGCAGTGGTATATGGTTATTAGCCGGCCCCATTCTGGCCATTACTATTATTATGTCAATATGCATGACGATAGCATCCGGCGCAACCCACTCTTCATCTACAGCTTCCTGGTCAGCCATCATGATGATTTCCATCGTCTTATTTATCATCATAATCATCACGATGTTTGTCTTCATGGTCAGCGACAGCAAACCCGGCAGCAACAAGTACGGGGCATCCCCCAAATACCCGTACCTGTAATACGATGAGCGAGATACGCCGAGGCGCCATATTAAACCATATCTTACTGCTGCTGCAAGTAGGAATCCCGCTTTTGCTCACCCCCTTTGTCATGGAGACACTGGGGGCAGCAGAATACGGTGTATACATGTTGGCAGGTACCATCATGGTACGCCTGTACATGAGCGATTTGGGGCGCACCACCACCACCAAGTTTCTCAGCGAATACTACGCACAAGGGGATGATGATGGAGCGGCACGTTTCCTCGGCAACATGGTTGCACTGTACACGGCCATAGGGCTGGGTATTTTTATATTGGGGCTGGCCATCTACCCATGGTTAGGGAGTATTTTCCCTAAATTTACGGAGGATGATTTAAAGCTTTACCGGGTATTGTACCTCATGACCCTGGTGAATGCGGCCATCATGTTTCCGGCTCGCAGCTTGGCCGGCGTGGCCGATGCGCAGCAGCGTTTCACCATACCGGGCATCATCGCCGTGGCAACCTCTGCCACCAATGCCTTGGGCACGGTATTATTGTTGATTTTGGGGTTACGCTCCGTGGGGCTCATCGCCCTGAGCATCTGCACGGGAATCGTGGCTCTGCTGTGCAATGTGGCCTATTGCTTTATAGGGCTGCGAGCCCGCATTACCCTGCGCGGGTGGAGTCGCAACATTTGCCGCGGCATTTTTGTATTTTCATTCTGGATGTTCCTCAACCAGCTCATCAACATGCTCAACGCCGGCACCGGCAATTACATCGTAGCCATCACACAGGGCCCCACCGCTGCCGGCATCTATACCAATGGGTTGATGATATACGGGCACTACTTTATGCTGGCCGGGGTGCTTTCCACCCTCTTTTTACCACGTGTGGTACACATGGTGATACGCGGGGCCGACCCGCAAGAGCAAACGGATGCCATGGTGCGCTTGGGGCGCGCCCAACTCATGATACTGGGGGCACCGCTGCTGGCGTTAATCTTTTTCGGGGAGGAGTTTTTCCGGCTTTGGATTGGGCATATAGAAGGCGCTGATGCCGCGCTAAGCTACCATATTGCCCTTTGCTTGGTGATACCGCAAACCTTCGGGCTGGTGCAAGCCTTGGGCTGGCAAATATCTCAAGCGCGCGATGCACTGAAGCAACGAGTCCTCATCACGGGGTTCAACAGCCTGCTGTTCATCGTGGTCAGCTACTTTGTGTGCAAGCACCTCGGCATTGCGGCGCAGGCCGTATGGGCGACTATCTCCATCCTCATTCAGCTGGCCATGCTCAACCTCATCCACTACCGCGGGCTGGGGCTTAAGGTTGGATATTTTTACAAGCAAACCTTCCGCGGTGCCATACCGGCAGCGTTGGTATGCAGTGCTGTTTGCCTGACACTCTGCAACCATATTCCGCTTGGCGGTTGGTGGGGGCTTGCCCTCAAACTGGGCATTTTCGTCCTCTTCTACCCCATCATCATTGCTCGTCTGTACGCCTCAAAAGAGGAGCGCAGATTATTGAGACTCTCCAACAAATAAGCCCCGCCGAAGCGGGGCTTTATCATTCATCAGGCGGGGTCCACCCAGCGCCCGTGAGAGCGTATCAGCTCAATGAGATGCTCCACCGCTTCTTCTTGCGGGATATTCATTACCACCGGGGTATGGCCCACATAAAGGTTAATCTTGTTGGGGGCGCCACCCACGTAGCCGAAGTCGGCATCGCTCATCTCGCCCGGGCCGTTGACAATGCAGCCCATGATGGCGATTTTAACACCTTTGAGGTGCCCGGTAGCGGCACGGATGCGGGCCGCAGCCTCTTGGATATTGTAGTGCGTACGCCCGCAGGAGGGGCAAGACACGTACTCTGTCTTGCTGAGGCGCACGCCGGCGGCCTGCAAGATATTGAAGCCGAGGTAGGCGGCTTTCTGCGGGTCCTGCTCCAGGCGGATGAGCACGGCATTGCCGATACCGTCACACAGCAGGGAGCCGATGTTGACACCACCGGCCATCGGCGCACTCAGGGCACACTCTGCCCCTAGGGTATCCTTAAGCAAAATACTGTGGCGTGTGGGGATTACCGCAGCCAGCAAGCGGAAAGCTTGCGGCACGGGCATATCCACACCATCCTTTACCGTCACCAAAGCAGCAGGTGCCTCTGCCAAGCCGGCCACCTCGGCCTCATTGCGGGGGTCTATCTCAACCGCAGCGCAATCCTCGTAGGCAAGCTCGGGCATAAAGTCTTTCATATCGGCCGGGTTAAGCGCCTCGCAAGCCGCCTTGGGCAATACCACACGCACGGGCTCATTCCACCCCAGTGTCATATCACCACGCTTAATAATATCTGCCTTGCGCTTGGTGAAAACGTAGGGGTTGAAGGGGGCGGGAGGCTCGGCGGCCGGTTGCGTTTGCGGGTGGACGCAGCCGGGTTGATACGGGGCAGCAAGCTCAAAGCCGGGGGCAACCTCGTACACCGGGTCCTCGGTAAGAGAGACACGCAGCGTATCGCCAATACCATCTGCCAGCAAAGAACCAATGCCCGTGGCACTCTTAATGCGGGCATCTTCGCCTTCACCGGCCTCGGTAACACCCAAGTGGATGGGGTAATTCCAATCTGCCCCCTCCTCAGCCAAGCGGCGAACCAACAAACGATAAGCTTGAATCATCACCTTAACATTCGAGGACTTCATCGAGAAGACCAGCTGATGATAATCGAGCTCTCGGGCAATGCGAGCAAACTCGAGCGCGCTCTCGACCATACCCTCGGGGGTGTCGCCGAAGCGGTTGAGAATGCGGTCTGACAACGAGCCGTGGTTGGCGCCCAATCGCATGGCACGGCCATGTTCTTTACAGAAAAGCACCAGCGGGGTGAAGGCCTTACGCACACGCTCGAGCTCCTCCTCATACTCAGCATCGGTATAATCGCGCTCCAAAAACTTTTTCTTATCAACGAAATTACCGGGATTCACGCGTATTTTCTCCACCCATTTAGCGGCCTCCATGGCGGCATCGGGCTTAAAATGAATATCTGCCACCAAGGGTACATGGCAACCTGCGGCTCGCAACTCGCGTGCAATATTCTCCAAATTAGCGGCATAGACCTTTGTTTGAGCGGTGAGGCGAATAATCTCGCACCCGGCCTCTGCAAGCGCAAGAGACTCCCGCACGCAACCGGCGGTATCAAGCGTATCGCTGGTCAACATAGACTGAATACGGATGGGGTTTTGCCCCCCCAAGCCTAAATTGCCAACCTGCACCTCACGCGTGCAACGGCGCGTGTAACGATAGAGACTCGGACAATGCAACAGTGTGCTCATGTCGCTATGATAAGCCCGAAAGGGCGATTTTTCAAGCACGAAAGCGCAGAGTACACGTTTTAATATTGACTTTTGCGCCAAAAGAGCCTACAGTGACGCGCATAAGAAGAGAACCCACCTCAATAGTCCCCATGACACGTAACCTTTTAGTCATCTGCCTCGGCGCAGCAGCTCTCAGCTCGTGTATCGTAGCGCCGGAAAACCTTGTACCCGACATGCCGCACAATGCCTATTGGCGCCAGAGAGCCCAGCAAGAAGCCATGGCAGCCAAGCTCCAAACGACGGCACCGGCTCCTGCCCAAGCGGCCCCCATCATGCCCCCCCCTGTACAGCAACCTGTAGCTGTGCCCCCCGCAGCGACGGCCCCGGCAGCCACGGCAACCGCAGTGGCAAAACCTGCCACTACCCCCGCCAAGCCTGCCCCCAAAGCCACAACAAACCGCATTACACAAGCCCCCGCCCCCAAACCGGTAGCCACTGTACCGCAACCTACAGTCACCCCCAAACCGACAGCAGTTGTTGCCTCCCCCGTGCCGGTTAACAAGCCCATTACCAAACAAGACCTCAAGCACATTACCAACGAGGGACAAGAAATACCCTACGCCAAGCGTGTGCCGGGCGACCCCACACGCGTGTACAACCCCTTGGCCCCGGAATTAACCATCCTTACCGTCGACCGCGCAACCGGCAAACCGCTGCCCAAAGGCACCATCTTGAAGGTCAGCGGCACGGAGTTCAAGTTCAAGGTCCCCTAAAGCCCCGCAACCATGAGCACCATCCCTTTCAACACTGTTACCATCCTCGGCCCGGGGTTGCTGGGGGGCTCTATCGCGCTTGCCGTGCGACAACACATGCCGCAGTGTGAGTTGCGCCTGTGGGCACGCAGAGAACAACCGCTCCAACTGGCACAAAGTCTGGGTATAACCCACACCTATACCGATGCCCGCCAAGCATGCGAAGGTGCAGAGCTTATCATCCTCGCCACCCCCATCGGGGTATTTGAGGAATTATCGCGCAGCATTCTGCCTGCCGTCAGCCGCGAGGCTCTTGTTACCGATGTAGGCTCAGTCAAAGCCTATGTGCACCGCACCACCGGGGCGATGCTTACCGACCGCAAGCGCTACTTCATCGGTTCTCATCCCATGGCAGGCACCGAGAAACAGGGGCTGCAAAACGCCTTCCCCGAGCTCCTGCAAAACGCCACCGTTGTGGTAACAAACCCGCACGGAGTGCCTGAGGATTACGCGGCCCGGCTCGAGCAATTTTGGCAAAACTTGGGGTGCCACACCTACCGCATGGCACCGGCCGACCACGACCGCACCGTTGCCCGCATCTCCCACATGCCGCACATCGTTGCCGGTTTAGCCGCGCGCAATGCCACCGTGGGCGACATACGCATCTCTGACCTGCAGAGGCTTGCCGCGACCGGCTACCGAGATACCACGCGCGTAAGTTCGGGTTCCTCCCAAATGTGGGCAGATATTTTATGGGAGAACGACGTAGCCGTGCGAGAGATTTTGCACCGCTGTGTGGACGACCTGCACTGCTTGGTAACCCTGCTGGAGAATCAGGACAAATCGGGGGTACGCGCATGGTTAGATGAAGCCAAGAGCACCCGAGAGCTAATACTGAAACTCAACGACCAATCCACCACCAACTGACAACTATGTTTATTTTTACCGTACCGCAAAACCATTGTGCCGTCATTGAAATGTTCGGCAAGCCCGTATCCATCAAAAAAAGCGGGCTTAACTTCTACATCCCCTTTCTGCAAAAAATCAAGCATGTAGATTGGATTCACACCCATACTGCGGGCAAGTATATACAGCTCTCCGAGCAGTTGCTCGATACGGCGCCGCGCTCGTGTGTTACAAAAGATAACGCCACGCTTGAGGTTTCGTGCATCATTCGGTGGCGTATTACCGATGCCAAGCAAGCGCTCTACGAGGTAGAAGACTTGCACCGCGCCATCCCCGAGCTGGTGCTCAACGAGCTGCGCGCCCTCATCGGCAATCGCAATTTGGACGAGTTGCTCAGCTCTCGCACCCAACTCTCTGAGAAGGTTGTACAGTCCATCTCTTCCACAACAGCCCGCTGGGGTATCTGCGTCAACTCGGTCGAAATTCAAGAGCTGTCGGCCGACTCGAAAACACAGGATGCCATGCTCAAGCAAATGGAGGCAGAGAGAATCAGCCGCGCCATCGCCCTCGAGGCAGAAGGCAAAAGCCGCGCCATCCGACTCAATGCCGAAGCAGAGAAAGATGCCACCATCATGCGCGCCGAAGCCACCAAAACAGCCATGCAGCTCATCGCCGAAGCAGAGGCTGCCTATGTTGCCAAACTGTCAGAAACCCTCGGGGCAGAAGGTGCCACCAAAGCCTTGCTCAACCGCCAAACCCTCGACGCCTACAAGGCCATTACCGCCAACCCGTCCGACAAAGTATTCTTACCGGCCAACTTACCGGCCATGCTTAACGTGAAAGAATAATGGCATGTTAACATACACGGTGGCAGACTTTTTATGGTGGAGTGACAGCACCTTTTTACATTGGATGCTGGCCATCTCCCTCACCCTGTTGATATTGGATATTTTCTTTTTCAACACGGATTTTCTGACACTCATCGCCATGGGGCTATTTGCGGCATGGGGCACCATGCTGGTATCGCCCCCGGCGCAGTGGAGTCTGCTCACCTTTCTGGTATTCGTCATACTGTGGGCAGGGTTGTATTACGGTTTGTGGCGCAGAGTCATCTCGCCCTTGGTCAACGGCTATGTACACAAACATGCCCCCGATGACGATTTAAGCACCATGCTGGTAGGCAAAACGGGTATTGTATGCGGAGAGCCCGATAACTTCTGCATTAAGGTAGGCGACCAGTATTTCCCCCTCGCCCCGGAGTCTCAGGCCCATCTGACGGCAGGCGACACGGTGAGCATTACCCGATTTGCCAAGGGCATGGCCTACGTTGACACCCCATGAATACGGCGCTACTCCATAACGAGCCCGAGCTCTTTTACTCCATACAGGGAGAAGGCAGCCGTGCAGGCTGCCCTGCCGTGTTTTTACGCTTGGCCGGCTGCAACCTGAGCTGCGCCTGGTGCGACACCAAATACAGTTGGGGCCGCGGCGGCGCGGTACCGGAGCCCGAGCTGGCCTCGCGTATCATGAGTTTTCAAAGTCCGGGGCTGGTGATTACCGGCGGAGAGCCCTTGCTGCAAACACCGGCGATAGAGCGGCTTTTGGCACTGTTGCCCCCCAACCTGTTCATAGAGATTGAAACCAACGGCACCATTGTCCCCACCCCCCGACTGGCCGCACGTGTCAATCAATGGAATGTGTCGCCCAAATTGGGCCATGCCGGCAACAAGGCCGAAACCATCAACAAAGAAGCCTTGGCTGCCTTTGCTGCTACCGGCAAAGCATACTTCAAGTTTGTTGTGCAGCAAGAGCAAGATTGGCAAAGCATAGCCAACCTGCACCTGCCGCAAGACCGCATCATCCTCATGCCCTGCGCTGCCACTCTCGCACAGTTGCAACAAGCACGAGAAACGGTTGTCAACATGTGCCTCTTGCACCGCGTGCGTTATGGTGATAGACTGCATGTTGCCATCTGGGGCGATAAGAAAGGCGTATAACACTACTTGTTGGCTTGTTATAATACTTTTTTTCTTGAAATTTTCCTCATAGTATGCTATAGGCAAAGTGTTATGAAAAAGATTCTTTCTACCATGACACTGTTGGGCGTCCTTTGTGGCGCGGCTCATGCTGCACCTTATTACACAGCTGTACCGCAAGCCGGGGACCTTACCCCATACGACATGCAGCCGGTTTACACCGTTGATGGTCTTTACAGCTTCGGCGCCGGGGACCATGAAAACCTCGATATGTGGGGTGTTCGCGGCAGCTTCAACCTGTACAGCAGCGGGGCAACAACATTCCGCCACCAGTTCAACCTCAACATTGCACCCCAGTGGGGCAGTGCGGATTCGGTGGATGTTTTTACCATGCCTGTTACGGCCGGTTATGACCTGAATATCGAGCTGGCCGACGATATCCTCTTCTATATCGGAGGCAAGGCCGGTTATGCTTGGTGGCATGAAGACGCCCCCCGGGGCGATGAGTCTGAAGGTGGCTTCACTTGGTCTGTGGGTGCCGGCATTAAGATTCAATGCTCTGATGACGTATATGTACGCGCCGGCTACGAGTTCGGCCGCACCTATATCGGTGGTAATGTAGATGACATCTACGGCGCACACACCATTGTGGTCGGCGTAGGCTTCACCTTCTGATCTGCAGCGCGTCTCACTGCATTTTCCCCGAGCTGTCCATCGGCCCGGGGATTTTTACATGCCTAAAGCAGAGAAATAAGTGCTTTTTGCTTGCGTTAGAGCAAACTCTAAGGTAGAATACAAATGTTATGAACAGACTCGCAGGAAAAACAGCTATAGTAACTGGCGCCGGTCGCGGTATCGGCAATGCGGTAGCCCGCCGATTTGCAGAGGAGGGTGCCAAGGTTGTGCTTATATCTCGCAATCCGGCCTCATGCGGTGGCGCGGCAGATGCCATCAACGCCGACTTCCCCGGTAGCTGCAAGGCATTCCCGTGCGACGTGGCCGATGCCGCAGCCGTAGAGGCCTGCGTGAAAGCAATTTTGGCAGAATACCCCACGGTAGACATTTTGGTGAACAACGCCGGTATAACCAAAGATACCCTCTTAATGCGTATGAAAGAGAGCGATTGGGATGCCGTGATGGACACCAACCTCAAGAGTGTATTCCTCTTTGTCAAAGCCCTTCAGCGCACGCTGATGAAGAGCGGAGCCGGCCGCATTATCAACATGAGCTCCATCGTAGGTATCTCGGGCAACTTGGGGCAGGCCAACTACTCTGCCTCCAAGGCAGGTGTTATCGGGTTCACCAAGTCTATGGCACAAGAGCTGGCCAGTCGCAAAGTAACCTGCAATGCCATTGCCCCCGGCTTTATCGCCACGGAGATGACCGATGCCATCCCCGAGGCGGCAAGAGAGGCCCTGCTCTCTCGCATACCGCTGAGAGACATGGGCAAGCCCGAGGATATTGCCAACTGCGCCCTCTTCCTGGCCTCCGACGAAGCACGCTACATTACCGGGCAAGTACTGGTATGCGATGGTGGCATGTGCATGTAATGCCGTCCATATAGCTTTTATACCACGGCCGCAGGTTTCTCAAAAACCTGCGGCCGTTTTTTGGGTACACAAAACGGGTGGTGCCTTGCGTAAGCACCACCCGCTTGAGAGTTCAAAATATGGTATTGTATCAGCTGCGAATGTTGAGAGCTTCTTCTGCCAAGAGCTTGCAACCGCGCAGGTCGAGCTTACCGGTGGCCAACGCGGGGATGGCTTCTACCGGCACCAGATACTTGGGTGCCCAAAGGGTGGGCATCGACATATCTGCCAGCATGGTGCGAATGGAGGTAAGAATCTCCTTTTCTTCCGAAGAGCGCTGATGCTGCGGCAGGGAGGAGAGCAATACCAAGGCCTCACCCTTCTGCGGGTCGCTCACACCGGTAATGGCAATCTGTACACCGTCTTCGGCACTCAACTCGAATCCCTTGCAAAGGGCAAGTTCTACACCTTCGTGCGGCACCATTTCGCCACCAATCTTCGAGAAGCGGGAGAGACGACCACCCAAGGTGATAAAGCCGTTGAGGTCCATACTACCGATATCGCCGGTCTTGAACCAGCCATCGCGGAAGATTTCCTTATTCAACTCTTCGCGGCCGATATAGCCGCTGAACACG
Source organism: Akkermansiaceae bacterium (assembly GCA_015062055.1). GTDB lineage: Bacteria > Verrucomicrobiota > Verrucomicrobiia > Verrucomicrobiales > Akkermansiaceae > Akkermansia. The sequence goes on along the minus strand of SUVK01000030.1, from coordinate 11,972 downwards.
TTGGCACCCTTAAACCAAATCATACCGCGCTCGGTGAGGGGTAACTCCTTGGTGTCGTCATCCACATCTGTAATGCGTATGGCAATACCGGGAAGCATGGCACCCACACCGGGGCGCACCGTGCCGGGCACAAAGAACTTGGAGCCCTTAACCGGTGCAGCATTGGGCATATTGGCAGCAATAACGGGCGAGGTTTCGGTAAGGCCGTAGCCCTCGAGCGGGTGCACACCGCATTTGTCGATGAACTCCTGCTCCAAATCGGGCTGCAGTTTTTCTGCCCCCAGCACGAAGTAGCGCACACTCTTGAAGGTATCGGCATCTGCACGGCGCAACATGGCGCGACCAAAGGTGGGCGTGGCACACACGAGATTGAGCTTATGCTTAACAATCAACTCGTTGAGGGTGCGGGCATCTGTCGGGTTGGGGTAAGAGCATACCATGCAACCGGTAAGCAAGGGCAGCATCATCGTTACCGTCATACCAAAGCTGTGGAAGATGGGCAAGCTCGCCAAGAATCGGCAGTCTGTCAGGTCTAATCGGCAGGCACACTGGGCAGCGTTGGCCAACACCATGCGGTGAGTCAGCACCACACCCTTGGGCTCGCCGCTCGACCCGGAGGTGAAGAGCATGACGGCCTCGTCATTACCCTTGCGGGCATCTGTCTTGAACATGTTGCAAATAAGCCCGGCCGGTGCCAGTTTGGCCTGCAGCACGTTCGAGATAAGGGTGAGTTTGGAGGTTTTGCCCAGCAAGTCCTCTACCAAAATAAGCTGCTCTTTGGGCGGCCAGGGGAACTGCGGCAACTTCTGCATGAACTTGCGGGCCGTAATGAATGTCTTGAGACCGGCTTGGCGCACGGTGCTTTCAAATGCGGCTGCAGATGATGCATAGTTAATCATGACCGGGGTAATGCCGGCCAGCAAGCAGCTGAGGGTTGCTATAACGCCACCGGCGCCGGGGGGCAAAATGATGCCGATACGTTTATCATCGCGCTTGCGCAGCATCTTGGCCACGGCCATACTCACACCCAAGGCTTTGAAATTGGGCAAGGCACTGCCGGTCATGCCGTCTACCACTTCTACCTTGGGGTTGGCCTTCATGGCGCGCACCAGGTTGGTGGTAAGAGATGTATCCAGGAACGGCTGAGCAGAAAAGAGCTCTGCCCCCTTCTCTAACCAAGCCGCCATCAAGCGCTCGCCGGTTTGCGGACCTGCTGCCAGTTTGGGCAAAATGCAGAACTCCTCGTGGCAGGCGGGGTCTTCGCGCTCGCGGTACAAGGTGTTGATGGTATCGCCGTAATGGCCTAAGAAAAGAGGAATGGGAGAGATGTGCAGGCTACCCACATGGCGCAAGAACGGTGAGGGTACGTCGCTGTATGTACCACGGAACTTTGCCACCTGCCCGGGCAAGAACACAACGCTGATCCCGGTATTCATGTGAGCAAGAATCTGCTCACGCACCGCACGGGAGGTAGTGTGGCGGAAGTCGAAGTACTCTATCTCGACAGATTTGGATTTGAGGAAATCCATAATCTCGTCCGAGGGCGGGAACGTGGGGTCTATCAAGTAGCATACTTTGCCATCGAGCAAGTTGTGCAGAGCCCTGCCCGCCTCGATGCTGATGCGGTTGGGCATATAGAACCCCGGCGATACAATGTTTTCTTTTCCGTGTACAATAAGACCGGCCATAATGAAGATAATGTGTAAGTAAGTTGTTTTGAATGCATAGGAGCCGCCCTACCGGTTGCCCCGGGGGCGGCTCCTGCCTTCGCATTCAGGAGCTGTATTGTATTATAGCAGCTCTTTCGCGTTTTTCCAGATAAAAATCCGTTTTTTATCAGAATGTGTAAGTTGCGCTGATGCCGAACACTACACCGAAGTTCCTGAACGGAATCATGGTGGGGTCACCACTGTAAGCCTTGGCATGAGAACGCTTGTTGGCATCGATACCGCCCTTGCCCAACCAGTTGAAGCTGACAGAGGGAGTAATGATGACGTTCTCTTTCACGAACCAGGGCGTGGAGAGCTTGATCCAGAATGCCTGAGAACCGTTGCCGCATGCGTTGTAGGGGTCTGCAAAGTAGTCGGCAGTGGCGCTCATGCCCAAGGTTACAACACCCAGTACAGAACCCTCGGTGGTGGGCTCGCCGTAAATGGGGAACTTGGCGGTGATGTAGGGCTCGAACCACCAACCCTGAATACCCTGGAAGGAAAGGCTGGTCTTAACACCCATGCTCAGCCAACGCCAATCACCCTGCGGGGTCCACTCGGGGGCGATGAATACTTCGTTCACTACGGAAGCACCCTGGTTGCGGTAGTGCTTGGCCATTACACCCAGCAAACCGCCGTGTACAAAGTTGTGACCGAAAGAAATATTCCACTCGGGGCGAGTGTACTTGGCCTCGGTCATCAAGGTGAATTGGTTCTCAATATTCGGGCGCTTCAGAACAGTGCCGGCAGGAACATAACCGGTTGCACCGGGAGTAATAGAGGCGGCAGGTACACGGTTCTCACCGGCTTTGATGCCACCGTAAAGGGTGTGACCGGAGGTGGGTACATGGTAAGCGATGGTGTGACCGATAGACCACAGCTTGCTGCGCTTGCCGATGTCGTAGTTAAACTTGGCGGCGGCGTATACAACGCTGTCACCCTGAGCTACGGAGTGGGATACCACATAACCGCGGCCGGTGTAATTAGTCTCATAACCCAAAGTCAGGCTGCCGGAGAGGCGCTTTGCGGAGAGAGCGGGCTCACTGGCGAGGGGATCTACCGTTGTAGCGGGTGCTGTTACGGGAGTGCCTGCAATGGCCGGAGCAGCGAAAATGGCTGCGAGCAGTAGATTACGTACTTTCATAATGTATGTATTGTTTTGGTTTTTCCTCATCGGACACTCTTCTTTTCATTAAGAAAAATAGAGTGTACTCTAAGTTTTGGTGAGATTATTGTAACAAGTGCGCATCAGCATGTCAAGAAATTAAAACAATTATCATAAAAATTCCCAAAAATAACAGGTAAAACGGCCATTTTCGGTAAGAAAATGGCCGTTTTGAGAGTCATAATAGTTAAGTTAATCTGAATTTCTGACACGCGAGCGCGGAGAGAGGACGATGGGAACCCCGGCCGCTTTGATGCGCGAGCGAATGGTATTGCGGAGGAAAGCGGCGTAGCTATCGGTCAGCAAGCGTTTATCATTGACAAAAAGCACATAGGTAGGCACGGGGATGGTGGTGTACTTTTCGTTAACGGCCGTAGTGGCGTAAAAGAGCTTGAGGCGTTTTTTGAGCACACGGTGTTGGCCGGGGGGATTCATCTCCATAGCGCGCTGGAGGAGGCGATTGAGCTCGCCGGTACCGGGCATATTGAGGGCCTCTTGGCGCACGCGCGCGATAGATTTGAAGATAGCGGGCATGCCTTCGCCGAGTTTGGCAGAGACAATGGCAATGGGGGCGTAATCCAAGAAGAAGAGGTTTTCTTTAATGTGCTCTTTAACGGCATCTTTGCGCGCAGAGAGAGGAGCATCGGGGCAATAGAGGTCAAACTTATTAACGATAATAATACAGGGTTTGCTCTCTTTGGCGATAATGGAGCCGATGCGGCGGTCTTGTTGGGTAACCCCGGCAGCCATGTCAATAACCAGTAGGCAAATGTCGGAGCGGCGAATGGCTTTTTCACTACGCATGGCAGAGAACACCTCGACCGAGGTATCTCGCTTGGAGCGCGGGCGCATACCGGCAGTGTCTATCAACACATAGGGCTGCTCATCGCGGGTGTAGGGTATATCAATGGCATCTCGCGTGGTACCGGCAACGTCAGAAACAATGGTGCGTTTGTCGTTGAGGATGGCATTAACGAGGGAAGATTTACCGGCATTGGGGCGGCCTACAATGGCCACACGTATGGGGGAGTCGGCACTCACCTCCTCTTGGTCGGGTTCTTCCTCGGGGGTGGCGGTGGGGTCGGCCTCGGCCTTAATGGGGGTAGCCCCCAAAGATTTGAGATGGCGATTGAGCTTATCGGCCAGCGTGGCAAAACCACGGCCATGAGCGGCCGAGGTGAATACGTAGTCCGAGAAGCCCAACTCGGCAAACTCACCGAGGTTGAGCTCTTGTTTCTCGGTATCGGCCTTGTTAAGCACCAACAACACGGGCACCTCGCTCTTGTGCAGGCGAGTAGCGATGGTTTTGTCGATAGGGGTGAGGTGGTCTCGGCAGTCGCACACAAACATGATGAGGTCTGCCGCAGCCAAGGCAATATCGGCCTCTCGTTGTACTTGAGTGGCAAAACCGTCATCCAGCGTCGAGCCGATACCGCCCGTATCTACCACCAGCGCATCGTAATCGGTAATACGGCAGGGGGCGCTCAGGCGGTCTCGCGTAACTCCGGGTTGGTCGTGCACAATAGCAATACGGCGCGCTACCATGCGGTTGAAGATGGCAGACTTACCCACGTTGGGGCGACCTACGATGGCGATGGTGGGAGATGACATAGCGGGTGTAATGAAAAGTTTGAAACGAGTGCTGCACGGAATCAGCGATCAGATGTGGTGTGAATACCGGGCAAATCATCTGCCTTGGGTTTGGAGGCCGGGGTGAGGCCTATGGCTTTGATGCCGTTACCGGCGGTAATAAGGTCTACCGGGCCACCGGTGCGAGAGAGCACTTGATAGCTGCGGCGAGAGCCATCTGTCCCCATCACGGAATAGGTGAAATAGGTGGGGGTAGATTGGCAGAGAACGTGCAGGTTCTGCTTGCGGTCTATCATGATGCGGGGCTCCATGAAGTTGAGGAACTGGCCGAGGTAGCAAGCACCGATAACCGCCCCGGACTCCGCATTGACCACTTGGCCGAAGAGGCAATCTTTTTCGCCGGCACGCATAATTTTGACATTCATGCGGAGGTGACGGCCACCGGACTGAACGGCAAAGGAGCGCACGCTACCGCCGTTAGATAAGGTGAACGATGCACGGTTGGAGCTATAAGTTGTTTGCATATCGGGCATGCGCACGGTCGCAACAATCTTGAAACTGCCCACGGTGTTAAAATAGAAATAAGGGCGCAAGTTGACCACTACCTCGTGAGAAGAGCCGGGATTAACCGTGATTCGTTTGAACGAAGGGGTTGCTTTGGGAGCAAGCGGTTGAGAAGACCCGCTGCGGGTGAGCGTAAAGTGCAGCCATTGGCGGTCGGGGGTATTGTCGAGCACCAGAACCGTATCGCTATGGTTGGTGATGCGCAGCTTGACGGTTACGCCTTCGCCGAGCAAGAACTCGCCACGCACGGGCTGCAGGCGCACATCTACATGTGCTGAGGCTTGGCCTGCGGTAAACAAGCAAAGCAACATCATGATGAGGGTGATTATATGTTTCATATTTTTTAATTGGGGTTAAATTCAGGGGTAAACGATTCGGAAACCATAACCGGGTTTACGGGTAGAGCGGTCGGGCTCTAAAATCGAAGGTGTGGCAGCATCGGCCGGCAGTAGAATGGCACCTGCCTCGTAGATACCCGAGGCAGAGGAAAAATCGGTGGTCCATTCGCAAACACTCACCTCGGCCTTTCCGTCGGTACGGGCGGTTTGCAACAAATCCGCAGTGGGCAGCGTTGCATTGCAATAACGGGCATACACCAAAGCATCCCAATACGAAACCCCGGTGACGGGAGAATCCATATTGATGGGCTTGCCGTTGTATACGGCACCATGCATGGCAGCAGCCAATTGAGCCTCCCAATCCAGCGGGCGGCGCGAAACATCGTGCGAGGGCACATCCTTTAGATAGCGTTTACGCTCGTCTCGATTGAACGTGTCTTCAAAAGCAACTAAAAACGCTTCATACTCGCGAATGGTGACCGGGCGTATCGCGACTTTTACCACGTTGTTACCCAGCAAGCAGGTGATGGTGCTGCCATCGTTAGCCGGTAATGATTCTCCGCTTGTCGGGGCGCACACATAACCGATGATACCGGCTACCAGCACAATCACCCCGGCGATGCCACCGATAATGAGATTTTTAATAAACTTGCGGCGGTCGCGCTTGAACTGGCGCTCTACGGCACCTCGGGTTTTACCACTCAGTCCGCTGACGTGTTCTCGGCGCAGCAAGGGAGCCAACTGCTCTCGCACGGTGGCTGCCGTGTCTTTGAGAGCGGTCCAATCTACAACCTCGCCTTCGTAGCCGTTCATCATCCAATCCAACAGGGTGACAACACGGCTGTAGCCGGGGGTGCCTTCTTTGGGGAGGAATTGGGACAACACCGTGGCCAAGCCCTGTTGTTGAGGCACTACCATCTCGGCAGAGTGCTCCCCCGTTTGCACCGGGGAGAGGAAGTTGACGCGGTCGTCCGCGCTCATGTAGATATCGTGCACCGCAATGGTACCGGCGGCCACATTATTATCGGCAGCGGCTTGGTACAAAGTGGCGGCAGCCTCAATAATCGTACATATCTGGGTGGGAGTTAAGCCACCTTTTTCTCGAGCCACGCGCTCAACATTGCGGCCCTCGGGGCGCTCTTGCGTCAGGTACCAGATATCATCAGACACCATCGACTCGAACACTTGTGTAACATGCGGTAATGCAGCCGCTACACGCGCGCGGGCAGATGCCAAAAAGGCCTCCACCTCGGAGTGCAAGGCACCGGGCTGCAACACCTCTACCACCACACCGCGCTCTACATGGCTTTGGTTGGCAAAATACAGCGCAGCGCCATCCCTGCAGCCAATGTAACGGGTGAGGGTATAAACGCCTAATCGGGTCGGCAGGTTTTCAAAGTTCGGGTTATTCATCTGCACTGGGGGAATCCTCGTTAGTCGAGGGGTCAATTTCTTCTATAAACTCACCAAAGGGAGTCATTTCTTCGGCGGGGGTCTCCTGAGTGGGCTCGGTAGATTCGGCGGGGGCCGGTGTTGTATCAGGCACATAGGGCAATTCCCCGGGCTCGGGCAAGGCCAAGCCATCATCGGGCAACAGAGAGGTAGGCACTGCATGCCTGCGCGATGCTTCTCGTGCATTTATCAACTGCTCGTGCAATATAAGTGCACTGGGGTTGCTGATACAATCTATGGGCTCGCCTTTGTAGAACAATTTGGCGGTAAAGCCGTAGTAAGTCATTTCACCGTAGGCATCAAGCTCTTCTCGGGTAAGCGGGGGCAAGCTGTAGGTAATGAGAATATTCTCTTCATTATCACTCCAATCTTGCGTTTCATTTTCCCACATCACCGCAGGGTCGCTGGGTGAGTAGCGAATTTTGCGGCCATTTACCAATACGAAAAATTGAATATGAATAAAGATATCTTGCGGCGACAAGTCGGTATCGGGAGCCACGAGAATGGGTAAACGCATGCTGACGCGCTCGCCGGTTTCGGGGTCTTCCATATGGCTGTGAGTATAGGGGCCAAAGGAGACCTTACCCCGCATGTCCGATGGCTGGTCAAAACCGTGTTTCAACCTACGGGTGGCGCGCTCAAAATAGTTACCGGCACCACTACCCATATTGAACACTCGGGTGTAGTATTCTCGGGCTTTTTCGTGATTGAGCAGTTTATCATACGCCAGACCATAGTAATACAGCAGTGCCGGGTGGTCGGGCGATATGAGGGTAGCTTCCTCAAAACTGAGCACGCAGCGGCGCATATCGCCGGCTACCATGGCTGAAATACCTTGGCGTATTAAGCGGTCCAAATCTTCGGCATCATCAGCGTTCAAGCGTATTTTCCCCTGCACTACAACGGTTGAATCATCGGTGGGGGTTGCCGCAGGAGTGGGGTCGTAGCGGTCTACCACAACACCGGTTTCTTCGTAAACCAAGGTGCCATAATCTGCCGGTCGCAGGGGGGGCGGCGCATCGTGGTCTACCACATCGGCCGTAGTTTCGGGCTCATCAATTACCGGTGTTAAGGAGCCACCACCCAACCCGGCGGAGCCACTATACATGGTGCCGGCAAAGTCTACAGCCTGACTGAGGGCTTTTTCCAGCTCATCGGCACGGTTTTCGGCAGCCAGGGTTTGAATGCGCGACAGCTCCAATTCGCGCAGCAGAGTCTCACGCTCGGCCACAGGCGACAGCGTGGCAAGACGCTGAATCCCCCCGATTACCAGCACCAACAACTGTACCATCAAGAGCACCAGCAGGCCGGTACACACAAAGCGACGAGAGCACACCCCCTTGGCCGCCAAGCAGAGAATCTGCTGCGGTGTCAGGTGGTGAAACCTCCCTGCCTTACGCGATGGCGGGGAGGGTTCCGTCTCGCTCTGTTTATTCGTATTCAAGAATATCGCCTTTATATTGCTCTAACACGGCTTTCATGAACTTCTCTGCAGGCTCGCCATTTTTTTGACTGAAACCACCGTAAGTCATGCCGTCAACCTTTATCTTTTTACCCCCGACGGTAAAATAAGCAACGCCTTTAAACCCGGTCCCCCATTGGCGCAGGTCTATTAACGTAATATCATTAACGGAAAATTGCTGCCCGGCTGCGGTTACAATGTCACCGCGTAAGGATAATTCTCTTCTATAGGTGCGTACCACAAAGAAGACACCTATACCCACCAAAACAAACCCTACCGCGCAGCCCACCCACTGCTCCATAATCTTGCCGGCACCATGGGGGGACTCCGACGGTTTAATATCGTACCCCAGGCGTTCGGTATACTTTTTCCAGCAATCATGCCAATTTCGCATGGCTTGCATGCTCTGCACCTCGGGCGGGCATTTCGCAACCGCTTCAGAATCGGGTGGCAAGGGGTAGTGCGTCTCGCCCTCTGCAACATACCAATCACCCTCGGGCGTTTTTTCAGCAAGTATGAGCGGGGTTGACTCTCTCAAGCGTTTCCACTCGTCAGCATCTTGGGTCTTCTCTGCGGCAAAACCTAATGATTCAAAGGCTTTGTAGCTGAAATACACCTCATTTTTCTGCGCATACCCCACGGCTCCATCATAAGCAAAATAGATGGAGAACCCGAACACAGCTAAAATAACGATACCAAAACGCACAAAGGTATCGATGGTGGCTTTACATATGATTTCCGGTTGACTCATGTAAGATTAATGTAACATATTTTTATTGGGTTGCATAGCAAAAAATATTGAGGCGGGCAAGCGGTGTGCGTCATTAGATGCTAGGGCTGAGACCGGCCCGCAAATACCGTGCCGGGGTAGGTATGGGTATGCGGGGGTAATACACGCCCCGGCAGTATCACACATTTACAGCCTATGCGGCAGTGTGCCCCCACATAACAGCCCAGCTTATTGCGCCCTGTGGGGGTAAGTTGCCCCTCAAAGAGCATACGAATTTCGCCGGCATCGTGCCGAAAATTACTGAAAATGCACCCACCGCCCACATTGATATCATCCTCTAACCATGAGTCACCTATATAGGTAAGGTGCGACACAAAGACATGGTTGCCCAACACACTGCTCTTAATTTCCACAGCATTGCCGATAACACAATTATCCCCCACGCATACCTGCCCACGCAGGTAGGCATTGGGCCCGATGGTGCAATTTTTACCGATTTTCACATGGCCTTCAATCACGGTACCGGGTTTAATGACCGAGCCTTCCCCCAACTCGAGCACGCCGTTGATAACGGCCTGCGGATGCACCTCGCCATGGCAGGCAGGCTGCAAGTGAGTTAAGGCATGGAGCGTATTTTGCAGGCGCACCCAAGGTGGCAGCAGATTTTCGGGGGCAGAACTCATAAAATTATTGTGTTTCTTTTCCGATTTTGAGGCGAACACAGGCATCTACCATCAACTGATAAGCCGACATCCCGCGTGTGGGGTGTTGATTTTCAAAGAGCGAATCGGGGCGGGCATGCTGGTAGCGGCGGCCTTTGGGGTCTCGGTTCACCCCGCTGAAGCACAGGTTTTCGTCCGCCTGTGGGCATTCTTGCCATTGTCCGCCAATCATAGCCGCCAAATCTTTGGGGTGGCGATAGGGGGAGCAATAAACATTCACCCAATAATCGACACCCTCGGCACGGCTGCGAGGTAAAGAGCGGTCTCGACGGCTCACGGCATCCAGCGTCACCACGACAATGTTGCCATGCTCGCCCTTGATTTGGCGTATCACATCCATCACCGCCGAGCCACCGTAGCTATGCCCTACAAACACCAAGTCAGCCCCGGGGTTAAGCTTCAGGAAGTTATTGACATCATTCCGAATAAGGCGAGTGCTGTGAATGAGCAGGCAGCCACGCCCGCCGTCCCATGCGTAGCAGGCGCGCACCTGTTTACCCGGCACGGGCAGCACCGGTGTACTCTCATACACCGAGCGAAAATGGGTAAGCACCTGCTCTGCAAAACCGCCGATAAAGATGAAGGCCACATCGGCCTGTTCTTGAGGCAAGCGAGCCTGCAAACGGCGGGCAAAAAAGCCGGTATCGGGCTCGGGGTATACCCCGGGGGCCACCACCTGTTGCTGTTGAGAGCACCCCACACTTGCAGTCAATACGGCACCGGCCAAAAAGATTCTGAACTTATTTTTTGCTTTCATTTTCGGAGCTGTCACTGTGTTTAATTTTTCCAATACCTAAGCGCTTACACGCATCGAACAACAATTGTTGCGCAGATACCCCCTGCGCAGCATGGGTATCTGCAAATAGTGATTGGGGGCGAGAGTGGCGGTACGATTGCCCTTGCTCATCTTTTGCTTTACCGCTGAAACAAAGGTTCACATCTGCCTGTTCGCATTCGCGCCATGGGCCACCCACGCGGGCGGCAAGGTCCATCGGCGAGCGATAGGGCGAGCAGTATGCATTCACCCAATAGCTTACCCCTGCGCTGCGTTGCTTGGGGTACGAGCGCTCGCGGCAGCTCACGGGGTCAAGCGTCACAACCAGCACGTTACCATACGGGGCGCCCTGCAGGTGCCGCATCACATCCATCACCGCAGACCCACCATAACTGTGCCCCACAAATACCAAATCTGCCCCGGGGTTTATCGCCAAAAAGGCTTTTATGTCTTGTTGCAACAACTCAGTATCGTGTCGGAGCAAATGCCCCTGTGCGCCATCCCACGCATAGCAGGCTCTCAGTTGTCGCCCCTCTATCGGCAATATGGGCATGCCCTCGTACACGCCCCTAAAATTGGCCGTCACCACATCCCCGAACCCGCCTATAAAGATGACGGCTACCTCTGCTTTCTCGGCAGGTAAGCGCACTTGGGTGCGCCGCCCTATAAAACTTGTATCGGGTTGCGGGTATATCCCCGGCGCTACATGCGGGCTGATATAACTTAAATTACACAGGGTAACCACCAATACTACCCCGAATATCACGAAAACAAGCAGCCCCCACCGGCACCGGTGACTGCGTTCAATTGTACCATCTGCCATCAAAAGTCTTCCAGCACTTTTTCAAGATGCGGCCGCAGCATACGGTACAACGCCCGGCTATCTTCCTCCGTCAAATCAAAGTCATCCAACAGCACCTGCTCTTCTCCCACCTTAGCCCCCAAGCATTGCCCGGTGCTGGCGTACAAGTAGAACACGTGCCCTGCCGCGACTTCCTCACGGTAGTGGGACTCGTGCACCTCTCGCAGATTCGACCTACGCAATATGGCGTTCAGCTCCCTGAACTCACCATCACTAAGGCGTTGAATCTGATCCGACTCCAACAACCACCCGGGTAAACACGGGGTCACCGCTATGGCATCTGCTCTCATCACCTCCTCTACCGAGCCCTTCCCCACAGAGCCGTATGGCCGCACACAGGTTGTCACTAACACCGTGGTCAGAAACACAACTACAGACAGCGCCACTTTGATTATATTGCCAGGCATTCTCCGAAATTTTGTTACGTTTCGTATATTCTAGCGATTTACACCGTAAGATGCAAGCGAAAAATCCTGTTTTATAAGGAAGTGCAAGTTGTAAAATCAAATGCGACACCGAAAGCCCTCCCAAAAAGTCTCCAAAGGAGCCCAAACTGCCCTAGCAGGATGGGGGATAGGGGGAAGGACGGCAATGAGTCCTTCC
>SUVK01000085.1 GCA_015062055.1 Akkermansiaceae bacterium | reverse complement strand
CAGCCTTTCATTTCAAGAGCTGGTATAATGTTCATTCCAACCACATATTACCACAACTCTTGATGGTTGGCGCGCCTCAGTCCGTCATTCCGCGACTTTTTTGACGCAGTGCCGTTTTTTTAACCTCGGCATCTACTGCAGGTAATTTTTCAACCAATTCACGACGCATGCGATTAAGGATGCTCAAGGGCAACATCAGCCCGGGCTCTAACGCATAGGTACATTTTCCCAAGGAGTATCCCGTACCGCCCAAGCGTGAGAACTGCCCCTCTATTACCTCGGGGGTGAGGGCGCGTTTTTCGGCAGCCTCCAGCGGGTGCCCGCTTCCCACAGTAACACCCCGACATGAGGCCGTCAACTGAGTGCCGACTCGCCCTTCAAAATGAATATCAAGAGAAGTCGTGGGGGCCTCTACCTTGCGGGCAAAATGGCACCATGTAGCATACAAGCGTTTTTCGAGCGCGGGGTCAGCGGTTTTCCACAGCAAATCACCGGGGCGCACAAAGCGCCAGTCAATATGGCTGCCTTTGCCGTGAAAGAAGAGACGATTACCCTGAACTTTCCAGATACGGCCCCCCTGCTCTTCATTGCGGTCTTGTCCGGCATCAATCACAAAGCCATCCCCCGGGGCAATGGGCATGGCCGGCATACCCGACAATTCAACCCACCCTTCGCCACAGCGTACAATTCGGCCGGCCAAAGCGCCTCGTTTTTTTCCGAAACGCCCATGGGTAAGCAACGGGTGGTCTGTACCCTCCAACCACCCGAAGGAAAACCCGCGCGAGAACGCCATTTGCATGGCATACAAAGAATCCGACTGCTCCGTATGTGGAACAGGGGCCCCCAACAAAGCGGCATCAAGCGCACGACGATAAGCACGGGTGGTGGCGGCCACGTAGGCCGGGCTTTTGAGGCGGCCCTCTATCTTGAAACTGCGTACTCCGGCAGCCAGCATTTGAGGCACGAGCTCCAACGCGCAAAGGTCTTGCGGAGAGAACACGTAGCGGCGTTCACCAAGGTCACGCACGCGGCCATCGACCTCAAGCTTGTAGGGCATGCGGCAGGCCTGGGCACACTCGCCACGGTTGGCACTTCGCTGGCCAAGGGATTCACTGGTAAGGCATTGGCCTGAGTAAGCCACGCAAAGTGCACCGTGACAAAACACCTCGATGGGTTTATGGGTTGCTTGGGCACAAGCTTGGATTTCTTTGAGAGAAAGTTCTCGAGAGAGCACAATCTGCTGCGGGTCAAAAAGAGTATCTACCAGCTGCACAGCCTCGGGACTGCTGACCGTCATTTGGGTCGAGATATGCAGTTCTATCTTGAGTCTACCTTCGCGACGGTGGCGGGCAATGAGGTCGGCCAACCCCAAATCTTGCACAATCACGGCATCTACCCCTGCTGCATCCAAAGCGTCCACATAGGCCATGGCTTCTGCCATCTCTGCGGGGAAGATAAGTACATTCATGGTTACATAGGCACGCACCCCGCATTCATGCAAAAATGGCACCAAGGTGGCCAAATCTTCACGGGTAAAATTATCGGCGCGCATGCGGGCGTTGAATTGGTCCAGCCCGAAATAGACGGCATCTGCTCCGTTGGCCACGGCAGCACGCACACAGTCCCAATTACCCGCAGGGGCAAGAATCTCCGGTTTAAGCAATGACATGTTTTACATTAAGGGGATAACGAATTTACTACCGACAGCTAACCAGAATGGCAGCGTAATGAATGAGCAGAGCGTGGTTGAGAGCAGAATCTGTGTGCCGACCTCGGGGATTCCGCCAAAGCGCTTGGCCAGTATCACAGGAATCACCGCACTGGGAATAGCGCTTTGTATTACCATGATTTTCTTGATGATGGGGTCTACCGGCAAAGCCCAGGCTAACAACAATATCAATGCCGGAGCTAACATTAAGCGGGCTACAATACCCGAAATCAGCATGCGCGGTTGCCAGCGGAAGTTACGAGTGAGATCGTACATGGAGCAGCCGAACAAAATCAGGCAAATGGGGGTGGCCACGGCACCAATCATCTCGGCGGCTTTCATCACGGGGGGCTGTGCCACATATTCGCCCAAGCCGCTCCAGGCTAAAAGTAACGAGACGCATACAGCCAACAAGGGGCCACGCAAGAAAATCCCTAACCGCAAGTTACAGGCCCCCCCGCACATGAGCACAACACCTAAGCTCCACACAAAGATTTCGCACCCCATGTTGTGAATAAAGAGCACGCCCATGGTGGGGTCTCCCGGGGCGCTGAAAAGCATTTGAATAATGGGGATAACAAAAAAGGCATAGTTCTGCACACCCGCCGTAAGAGTAAAGGTGCGCAATCCGGTGCCGATTTTGAGCCGCAGTATCTTGGCTACAAACCACGCAGCACACACCCCCAGCAACAGCTCGGCAAAACCGCATGCAATGGCCTGCGCAGAGAAAGAAAAAGCAGTAATCCCCGGCACGGCCTCTACCACCATGTACTTCATGATGTTGTAAAAAATCAGGCAGGGGTAGCCGATATCCATCGCCAACTGCATGATGACGCTATCGTGTTGGGGTTCTAACGCCTTTTTATGGCGCAGCCAAAAGCCGATGGCAAAAAACACGAATACGGGTATCGTGGCTAAAAAGGAGTTGAGTACAATGTCAAACATACGCAATATCAACCGTGTAAAGCCTTATAAAAACGAGCGGCACTCCACTGACCGGGGGCTGTCGGGGTATCGCCCACATAGCCGTAAATAAGGCAAGAACCGTGCTCCGCATACAAGATTCGGCTCATAGGGCCCAATTTTTCATCCATCCCCATTACGGCAATGGGGCCCGTGGCGCGCCGTAACAAATCTATGCCTTTCATGACATCATCCATGGTATGCACGCGGTAGGCAAACTTCACTATATCGGCCCCGGCAGCTCGTGCCGCAGCTTCTATCTCGAGCATCTTCTCGACGCTCGGCGTTTTTTCAAAATTGTGATGGGACGCTATCACCAACACCTCCATTTCCTTGGCAGCCATCACAAGGGGCTTGGCCTGTGGTAACAAGGCAGCCTCCCAATCTACGGCAACGGCCATGGGCAACAACTCAAGCGTAAGGCGCAAGCGGTCCTCCCCCACCCATTCACGGTGCCCGCCTTCGCTTTGGTGGCGCGGCGTCAACAATACCCCCACACCGGGAAGAAAATCAAAAATTTCATCAGCCGAAAGCTCCGGGGGCAAGGCATCTACTCGCAGCTCGAGCCAATCGCAAGGTAAATCAACATTGTCGGCCTCGCGGCACCATGTTTTCCAATCCGGCACACTGCCCACTATCTTGCAATTTTTTAACCCATTCATACGCGTGCGCGCATTATAACGCGCCCACGCACGAAAAGCAAGCCGATTCACCGGAGATAAAATTGACAATTTGAAAGATTCGGTGCGCATCCATATTTAACTTAAAACATAGGATTGAAAAAAACGGCATACTGTGGTATGGTGCGGGCGGCATGAACGGACAAACACAAACACGGGCTCACTTGATAACCTTGGCGGCGTTTTTGTGCTTTGGACTGATGAGTCCCATGTGCAAGTGGGCCATGGAAAGCGGCGTAGTCAACGGGGTAAGCATGGCGGCATTTCGTTTATGCGGAGCCGCAGTCTTGTTTTGGCTCATATCGCCCATGGTGCCCAAACAAAGCATAGACAAAGAAGATTGGAAGCACCTTGTCATCATGTCGCTTTGTGGTATGGGCATCAACCAATTTTGCTATGTAATAGGCGTGCAGCACACCTCGCCCACCAATGCATGCGTCATTACCACGAGCACCCCGGTATTCACCTTTGTACTCTCTGCCCTGTTTTTGCATACAGCTGTTACCCTTCGCAAGGTCGGTGGCTTGGTATTAGCGGCAACAGGAGCCCTGATTCTGATACTGGGCTCACAACTACAGGGTGGCAAGAGTGGTAATGTGTTGGGAGATGCTATCTGCCTGTTTTCTCAACTTTCGGCTACCTGCTATTTTGTTTTTTTCAGTGGAGTCATCAAAAAATATCATCCGGTTATTCTGATGCGGTGGTTGTTTCTCATCTCGGCGGTGTTGACGCTGCCCATTTGGGTGCACTCGGTATACAACTTAAATTGGTCTGCATGGGGCAAGGCTGAGATAACCGGCACGGTGTACACGGTTCTCTTCGGCTCCTTTATCAGCTACTTGCTCATGATTGTGGGGCAACGGCAGCTCGAGCCTTCTACCGTAGCGGCATACAATTACATTCAACCCATCATCGCCGCTACTGTCGGCATTATGCTGGGGGTGGATGAGCTTACTTGGCAAAAAGTGGCAGCTGCAATATTTATTGCGGCCGGAGTTTGCACCATAGCCAAAAAGGAATAATCAAATCAGAATATCCGAAAACACAACTTCCTTTTTGACTAATCTCTCCTTATCCGTTGAAAATTAGCGTTTATGAAAAAAATCTCATTTCGAATGAGATTACAAGATAAAATATTAATTTTCAACTTTTAATAAAAAAGCGATTAATCCAAGAAGAAGGGTCTTTTTGCTTAAAGTTCCTTGTTTCTTGATTTTTAAGGC
>SUVK01000084.1 GCA_015062055.1 Akkermansiaceae bacterium | reverse complement strand
GCGTCCACAAGGGGGAAGGACTCATTGCCGTCCTTCCCCCTATCCCCCATCCTGCTAGGGCAGTTTGGGCTCCTATGGAGACTTTTTGGGAGGGCTTTCGGTGTCGCATTTGATTTTACAACTTGCATAATGCGACAGAAGTGAAAAAAGGGGTTGCAATTTTTTAACGGATGGAGTAGAATAGCGCACGCGTATGGCACGACAAGCATTAGGAAAAGGACTGGGTGCTTTGATTAAGAAGCAAGAATCCCGAATCACCGATGGAACTCCGCAACCGCAGGTTGACGAGAGCCGTGTGATTATGGTCAAGGTAGACGAGATTGAGGCATCCCCGTTTCAGCCACGCAAACGCTTTAATGAAGAACAGATTGCCGAGTTGGCAGACTCGATACGCGAGCGCGGGCTGATACAGCCGCTGGTGGTTCGCTTAGTGAACAACAAGTACGAGCTGATAGCCGGTGAGCGACGTTTGCGCGCTGTGCGCACTTTGGGGCAGCCCGAGGTAAAAGTGGTGGTACACGATGCCACGGATTTGGAGGTTGCCGAGTTAACGCTGATTGAAAACCTGCAACGCGAAGACCTCACCCCGCTGGAGGAAGCAGAGCAATACCGCCTGCTGCAGACGCGGTTCGGGATGAAGCAAGAGGTAATTGCCCGCCACGTGGGTAAGTCACGCGCCGTGATTGCCAACATGGTACGCTTGCTTGACCTGGCTGCCCCCGTAAAGGCCCTGCTGGAGAAAGGCGATATAAGTGTGGGCCATGCCAAGGTGCTGTTGCAACTCAAAGAGCAAGAAGAAAAACAGATAGAGGCCGCTAATCGCGTTGCCGAACAAGGGCTTACCGTCCGACAAACCGAGCAGTTGGTCAAAGCCATGCTCGACCCCGAGGCCCCCAAAACGAATCTGCCTGCGGTACGCACCCTGCCCGAGGCCTACGAGATGGTTTGCCAGCAGCTCTCCGCCGATTTCGGTACCAAGGTGAATATCAACCTGAAAGGCAAGAACAACGGTGTGATTGAGATTCCCTACATCGGCAAGGATGAACTGGTGCGTATTCTGCAACTGTTCGGTATCAACTTTCCGCAATAAATGAAAACGGCATACGGGGTACTGTTGCTGTGTGGATGGTGCCTGAGTGGCATCTCTTGCACGGAGGGCGAGCCGACACCACCCGCGCAAACAGCACAACAAGAATACCCCATGAAGGACACCCCCGATTTCAACGGGGAAAATGCCTACGCTCATTGCGATGCGCTTTGCAAGATGGGGCCGCGGCCATCGGGCTCTGCGGCCTACGAGCTACAACTGCAATACATTACACGTTATTTACAGGAATACGGCTGGAGGGTAGAACGCCATAGTTTTACCGCCCCGCATGGGGTCACCATGACCAATTTGCATGCCTTTTACGGAGAAAAAACTCAGCCGAGGCCTTTGATTCTGACGTGCCATATTGATACCAAGATAGGGATATCTGATGATTTTGTGGGGGCAGACGATGGTGCCAGCGGCGCTGCCGTATTAGTGGAGACCGCCCGCATATTGGCCAAGGAGCCGGCACTGGCCGAGGGGGTTGAATTGGTATTTTTTGACGGAGAAGAGTCCGTTGCCCTCCGCATGAGCGAGACGGATGGGTTGTATGGCTCGCGGTTTGATGTGGCGAGACGCGGCGACACACTGCCGCGCTATATGATTAATTTGGACATGGTGGGGGCTCGCAACAAAACCATAGGAGTGCCGTTGTTTGACTCGTCGCCCGAGCTGGTAGAAGCCTACGAAGCCTGCGTGAAAGAGTTGGGATTGAACAATAAAAAATGGACGATTACCGATAACGAGTATTGGGATGACGACCGCCATTTTCGAGAAGCAGGCGTTGCTACCATCAATTTAATTTGCGATTTTGTAAACAGCGTATGGTGGCATACCACGCGCGATAATATGAGCCGGATTTGCCCGAATTCTTTGAAAGAAAGCGGGGTAGTAACACTGGCGCTGATTCGGCGGGTGCTGCAGCTGCCGTAAAGGTACAGAGTTTACTCAAACAAAGCGGGGTACGATTTGCGCGCCAATGCCTCAGACAAATTGCGTATGGTGTAGCTATCCTCAGCCTGAAGCGCCTGCTCGGTCATAGCGCGGCATTCTTCGTAGCTGAGATTGCGTATCGCAAAGCGAATTAAGGGCAAGAGGTGTGTGCCCACAGAAAGCTCCGTAGCCCCCAACCCGACCAGCAACGGCACCAAGGTGATGTCGCCGCCCATCTCGCCACAAATGGCTGTGGGTATGCCGGCTGAGATTGTTTGTTTAATCATGCGGATAACGCCCGGGTGCGTGGGGCGAAACATGCTCGCCACGCGAAAATTAACGCGGTCCACCGCAATGGTGTATTGCGTTAAATCATTGGTGCCTATGGAGAAGAAATCGACATGGCGAGCCAGTACATCCGACATCATGGCAGCGCTGGGCACCTCAATCATAATGCCCACACGCATGTGCTCATCGTATGCCAAGCCGCGCGCTCGCAACTCGGCACGGCACTCGTCAAGCAGTTCTTGTACTTGGTGCACCTCGGTAATACCGGAAACCATGGGGAACATAACCCCCACTTTACCATGCGCAGAGGCCCGCAAGATGGCACACAGTTGCTCTTTGAAAACCTCGGGGCGGCTCAAGGAGACGCGAATACCTCGCCAACCGAGGAACGGGTTGTCCTCTTTCTCTTCGAGCACCTCGAACGGCAGTTTGTCGCCACCCGAATCGAGAGTGCGGAAGATGACCTCGTGCGGTGCGCAGCTCTCTACCAAGTTGCGGTAATGCTCGTATTGGGTATCTTCATCGGGCAAGCTGCCGTTGCCCAGCAAGAAAAACTCGGTTCGGTATAAGCCCACCCCCTCTGCTCCCGAGCGGTGTATTGCATCGTACTCGTGCGCAAACTCCACATTGGCAGCCAAGCGTATACGCCGCCCATCCGTCGTTTCGGCAGGCAAATCTCGCATGTCTGCCAACGCCTTGTAAGACTTCTCTTTCTCTGCTTGCAAAGCGCGGTAGTGAACCTCTGTCTCGGCTGAGGGGTTAAGAATAAGCAGGCCGCTGTAGCCGTCGAGAATCGCCTTGCACCCCACGCGAGAGTCGATAACGAGTTGCGGAACACCCACTACGGCCGGCATGCCCAATGAGCGAGCCAAGATGGCAGTATGAGATACGGTAGACCCCGCCTCGGTCACAAAGCCCAGCACCATGCGCGAGTCTAAATCGGCCGTATCGCTGGGCGTGAGGTCGTATGCCGCCAAAATGTAGGGGTCGCACCCGCAGGGTGATTGGATGACGGATGCAGCCGTAGACGGGCTCATGTTTTTGAGCACGCGCTGCAATACATCGGCAATATCGGCCACGCGGCTACGCAGATAGGGGTCGTCCACATGGCGCATCACCTCCATAAAGTTCTGCACCACGGCATAATACACCGCATCTATGTTTTGCATGCGCTCGGCGAACTCTTTGCGCAAGCGTTTGATAATAGTGCGGTCTCGCAAGAAAAGCAGGTGCGCATCAAAAATGGCGGCTTCTGTCGCACCCGAGAGATGCTCCACCCTCTCTTTGAGGGCATACAACTCTTCTTCGGTACGGGTAATGGCACTCTCGAACCTCGCCCATTCGCTCTCGGTTTCGGTAGGCAAAATATTGCGGGTTGTCGGGGCCGGGCAGCCGCGTGCTTCTACCCGCAAACAACCTATGGCTATACCGGGAGATACCGGCACGCCTTTCATTCTACGCTCGAAACTCTCAGTCATGCCAAGGGGGATTGACTAATCGTTGCCAGGCGAGTGGGGGATAAATCAGGCTTCGCCGAACTTAGCTGCTACCAGCTCCTCAAGCGCTGCCATGGCTTCGGCCTCATCCGAGCCTTCTACACTTACCTCGATTACGGCGCCACAGCCTACCGCCAACATCATCAGTCCCATTATACTTTTACCATCAACAGATTCATCATCTTTCTCTACAGTCACATCTGACTTAAAGCGGCTTGCTACGCGTACAAACTGAGCTGCCGGTCGAGCATGTATACCAAGTTTGTTGAGAACTGTGAGTTTCTTTGTAATCATATCGTGTGTTGTTCTTTTGCTGACTGCCAGTATACACCATATAGTTTACCTTGGCGAGCTTTTTTTTCAGCAATTTTTCTCCGATAATTCGTACTGCTCCCCACATGCATCACGTTTCACCAAAACTGCACAATTCGCGGCGAAAGTCAGCGACCTACCATCAGCTCAACGAGCTCTTATATCGAATGTCAACCTTTTTTCAAAACAAATAGCGCGTGGGAACAATTAGGCAAATACCAATTTATCTGCCAACATAGACTAAAGCCGCTAATTGTTCCCACGCGTCTTTATTTATTCTTTGCGAGCCCTCTTATCTTTATCTACTAACATTCAATCCCTGAACCGCAGACACCTACATTTATTTTCCCTGTTTTGTCTGATAATTTGATAAGGACAGCTGAATTGCAAGACCAAATGCGACAGTAAGTGATTTTTCTTCAATTTACGCTGCAATTTTGAGAAAATGGAGCTTTTCTGTTCGTGCCATGTGGCGTGCTGATTTGCCTTTAAAGATGCGTCG
>SUVK01000029.1 GCA_015062055.1 Akkermansiaceae bacterium | reverse complement strand
CCACAAGGGGGAAGGACTCATTGCCGTCCTTCCCCCTATCCCCCATCCTGCTAGGGCAGTTTGGGCTCCTTTGGAGACTTTTTGGGAGGGCTTTCGGTGTCGCATTTGATTTTACAACTTGCATTGCTGATGAGCGAGCTTAATTCAACTTGACAATCAGAATAAAAATATGTAGAATCCCCGATATGAAATGGTCCCCATTATTGGTTTGTGCCCTTGCCGTGAGTTCTTGTACTTTGGTGGACCTTGGCGGTGCCGTGGATAATGTGGGGCGGCAAGTTCCGGTGAGCTTCGAACGTGCAGTATGGTTCAAAAAGCACCCTCGCACTATTTATCCCCTCTACACTACGCAAGACTGTAAACGCTATATTGAACTGAGGGCTTTTTATCTGCCTGCCCGCGCCAAGTGGTTTAACTGCTTCATGGTAGGCGGCTGCCCGGTAGAAGCGCACGAGCGATTTGAGGCTTCGCTTTACTATGGTCAGCCTCAAACCTACTACGCTGAGATTACGGGCAACAGCCCCTATACGGTAACGCGCTTGGTCCCTGCCGCAGATTTTCCGACTACCGATGTCTGCGTCAGTAAAATTGAGTTTACGGAGCATGAGGCTCAGAATGCCCTGCGTGCCCACTTGCCTGATTGCCGAAACGCCCTTAACACCGCCGTGCAACCTATTCGCTGGGTAGCTGAGGTGGCAGATATACCGCTTTCCCTCGTAGCCACTCCCATCAACTGGCTTGTTCTCCCCACGGGATATTCCCTGTGGAAGTTGTAGTTTTTTTGCCGGGGGATAACTCAGCCCTCGTTTCCGTTATCTTGGTAAAAATGCTTGATGAAGTGAGGGTTTTGCTCGGTGTAGAGAATTTCTGCCAGTTCGTCTGCTGTTTCGATGAAGAATTTTTCGGAGCAACAGAGGAAGGGTGATACCTGATTGATATGCCCCGAAGAAGCGAGGTTGGTACAGCCACAGGTGTTGAGACAGCGGGCTTTCAGCTCGCAGAGCTTGCAGGCGGGCGTGGTGTTGCCTCGGTTGGTAATAATCCAATTTTGGCGGGCTCGGTTGATGCCCTCGTTGACGTTACCGAAGTTCAGCTCGGGCTCGTCGCCTATGCCTACAAGGCGAGAGCAGGGGAAGAAGTTGCCGTCTACCGACACCCCGATTTCGCGTTCTCCTATGGTACATTGTGCGCAGTTCTTTTTGTTTTCCCGAGAGTGAATGTGAGAGAGAATTTTGTGCTCGATATTGCTGAGCCTTATCGGGGTGCCATTGCGGTATGATTGCAACACCTGCATGGCCACTCGCCTATATTGCTCACAAAGAAGCTCGAATTGCTCGTCCGTCCATTCGCTCCAATAGTCGATGTTGAGCCCGATTTCGCGGTGAAAATGTGCTGTAAGCCATTCCATGCCATCGGCCAAGTGCATAACATTGTTGGGGGTGACAACGCAAATAGCCTTGGTGCGAATGGTTGGGTGCGCATCCAGCAGGGCAACGGCTCGTGCCACGTCATCGTGGCTACCCCGGCCATTGGCATAGCAACGGTTGGCATTGTGCATGGCGGGAGAACCATCTATGGAAATGCCGATGAGGAAATTTCGCTCCGCGAGCCATTCCAAACGCTCGGTGTTGAGCAACGTACCATTGGTGGTGATACCATAACGCGGCGATACAATAAGCCCCTCCTTGTGTGCCTCCAGATACTCGTAGCACCATTGCAGCAACTCCCACTCCAGCAAGGGTTCCCCGCCAAAAAATGATAAATCCAGTCCCCGTCCCATGCGTTGGGCTTCTGCCATGCACAAGTCGATGGCTTTTTTCGCCGTTTCTTGTGTCATGGCATGGCGGTACTTACGCCCTGCATAGCAATAGTTGCAGCGCAGGGTGCAGTCGTGTGTAAGGCACAGGGTGCAGGTGAGTACTTTAATCATTCCGCTTTTTTCGGTTTGACACGAAAATGCAAGGGATGCTTACCACCAATGCGTTGTGGCTGTCGGGCTCGTGTGTTTTCTTCCTCAGATTGTGTTACGGGGGCGGTACGCGCTCGGCCGATGACTGCTTGAGGCTCTCGCTTGGGTGGAGTTGCTTGTCTCGGCAGGATGTTTTCCTTCGAGGGCGGGGTGTAGGGCACATCTCCTCCTGTATGCAAGGGCTCTTCCGGCATGTTTGTGCTCGGCACGGTGCCGGTAACCTGTTGTTGGCAAGAACTGCTTGCCAGCATGATAGCTCCTGCAGTCAAACTTGCCAAGGTGGGGTAGGCTCTCTTGCGTTGGCTCGACGGGCTTATTTTCATGATTGTGCGTTATTGGCGTTGTTGTGGCGGGCAGGGGACCGAGCCAACCGCATTTTGCGGAATAACGGTCGGCTCCGGCTCTATGATGGCCTCTTCTTCATCCGACTCCGTAGGCATGGGAATTTCTCCCAAAAAATATTCCGGTTCCACTTCTTCCTGCTGTTCGGTGGAGTCGGGCGCGACAATACCCGAGTACGGTTGAGGGGGCTGCGTTGCCGTTTGTTCCTCTGCCGGTTTGGCGGGAACCTGCTCGGGCTTCTCACTTGCGTTTAAGGTACCGACCATGGCAGCTAGGGTTGTCAATGCCGGGTATTTCAGTATCTTTGCTGTACGGGATTGTATCTTCATGGCCGATATATGTTTTGTTCATTCTATACCCATGATAAGTCAGCGTAAAGAAAAATCCGCGAAAATAATTCTCAAAATGTAAAAAGTGCATCTCCTTTTTTGTGAGGAGATGCACTTGAATAAACGATACGCGTGGCAACAATTAGAAGCATTGGTCTAATTTGGCAGATAAATAGGTGTTTTTTTCGCTCAAAATGCTTTTGCGAAGGCTTGTTCCAAATCTGCCAGAATATCGTCTATGTGTTCGGTGCCAATTGAGAGCCGAATCGTACCCGGGGTGATACCGCAGGCCAATTGTTCTTCCGGTGTCATTTGTGAGTGTGTGGTGCTCGCCGGGTGTATAACAAGGCTCTTCATATCGGCTACATTGGCCAGTAATGAAAAGAGTTGCAGGGAGTTGATGAACTTGAAGGCCTCTGCCTGCCCGCCTTTGATTTCGAAGGTGAAGATGGAGCCGCCCCCTTGCGGAAAATACTTGCAGTACGTTTTATGGTTGGGGTGCGTGGGTATGGCCGGGTGGTTTACCCGGGCCACCTGTGGGTGGGCTGCAAGATACCGCAAGACTTTATCGGCGTTCTCTGCGTGTCGCTCCATCCGTAACGACAGTGTTTCGATGCCTTGCAGAAGTTGAAAAGCTGCAAACGGAGAAATGCAAGCCCCCATGTCGCGTAGTAATATGGCGCGTAAATAAATGATGAACGCCGCATTGCCCACCGCCTCCGTAAAGTTGATGCCATGGTAAGACGGGTTCGGCGTGGCTATGCCCATATATTTTCTGCCTGCCGCCCAGTCAAAATTGCCACCGTCTACAACGATGCCCCCCAGTGTGGTGCCGTGCCCCCCTAAAAACTTGGTGGCCGAGTGCACCACAATGTCTGCCCCCAGCTCGATGGGGCGCAGCAGGTAGGGCGTGGCAAAGGTGTTGTCTACCACCAGCGGTAATCCGTGGCGGTGGGCCAACTCTGCCAAGGCTGCTATGTCGGGTATATCGCTGTTGGGGTTGCCCATGGTTTCTGCATAAATGGCGCGTGTTTCGGGGCGGATGGCTGCTTCGATGGCTCCCTCATCGTGTATATCTACAAATGTGCACTTAATGCCGTAGGCCGGCAATGTGTGTGCCAACAGATTGTAACTGCCCCCGTATATCGTTTTCTGGGCGATGATGTGTCCCCCGTTTTGGGCCAAGGCTTGTAAGGTGTAGCTGATGGCTGCCGCACCGGATGCCAACGCCAGTGCTGCTATGCCGCCTTCTAAGGCTGCCATCCTTTTTTCTAATACCTCTTGCGTGCTGTTTGTCAGTCTGCTATAGATGTTGCCGCCCTCTTTCAACGCGAACCGAGCGGCTGCTTGCTCGCAGTTTTCGAATACGTATGCTGCCGTGGCGTATATAGGTACGGCTCTCGCCCCTGTTGCGGAATCTGCTTGCTCTTGACCGGCGTGTAACTGTAGTGTCTCGAATTTTTTCGTGTTCATGTTCGTCGTTCTTGAACGCGAAAATTGTATCATGAAAGCATACAAAGTCAATAGGAAATAAAATAAAATGAAAAAAATAGTAAAAAGGCTGGAAAAGTAAGATTAAATCTATTATAATAACCGTGACATGAGTGAAAAACTTGCAAAATTACGCATGCAACTTATAGTACCCTGCTATAACGAAGAGGAAAATATACCTCTTTTTGTTGCTGCTGCCGAGCAAAATTTGCGCGAGTATGATTGGCATATACTTTTCGTCAATGACGGCAGTACTGATAACAGTTGGGGAGAGATTTTGCGTATCAGCAAGAAACACTCCAGGGTACATGGTATCTGTTTTGCCCGCAACTTTGGGCATCAGAATGCTTTGAAAGCCGGTTTGGAAGAGGCTTGGGAGCACCACGAAGCAGATGTTTATGTAACGTTGGATGCCGATTTGCAGCATCCCTTGGAGTTTATTCCCGAGATGGTAAAAGCATGGCGAGGCGGGGCTCGTATAGTGCAGGCTGCGCGGCAAGACGAGGGTCGCAAGATTTCGTTGTTCAAGAAACTGACGTCCAAACTGTTTTACGGCGTATTCAGCATGCTCAGCGGGGTAAAGTTGCAGCATGGCATGGCAGACTTCCGTTTGCTGGACCATGGCGTGCTGGAGTTTATAGTAAGCTGTCACGATAAAGATTTCTTCTTGCGCGGTTTGTTGCCGTGGAGTGGGTTACGCATGGAGTTGCTGCCCTATAAGCCCCACGAGCGACAACACGGTGTATCCAAGTTTACGGTGCGCAAGATGTGTTCCTTGGCGATGACGGGTATTGTCGGTTACTCTGTGCGCCCCCTGTATTGCTCGATTATACTCGGGTTAATTTCTCTTATCATTTCATTAGCCTACTTCATTTACGTTATTGTTATTGCCTCGATGGGAGGCTCTGATATCAGCGTGGGGTGGCCTTCTCTTATTGCCACCGTGTTGGCCATAGGGGGTGTCCAACTGTTTATGTTGGGTATTCTGGGTATATACCTCGGCAAGTTGTATATGGAGCATAAAGGCCGCCCCACTTATGTTGTGGGTGCTCGTACTCGCGAGTAACGTTTTTTACGTTGGCAGCTTTTATCAAAAAGCAGAGGCGAGGCCTCTGCCTGTTGCGTTTCTCGTAACAGTTCAATCAGTCGTTGGCGCGCGGAACGTAATCTTTACCGCAGAATCGTCGCAAAATGCGCTCCGGAGTCTTGCATAAATCGACCAACACCAAACCATCAAGCGTCCCCCCGAAATCTTCATCAATACCGAACGAGAGCATTTCTCCCCCCAATCGCAGGTATTGTCTCAGCAATACCGGTATAGACTTGCCGTCTTTTTCGAGATGCGTAATCAAATGGCAAAGCAGTCGCAAATCTTTTACGCCCTTCTTGATAAGCCTGGTGTCTTCGCTATAGAGCTTGAGGGCTTTGGGTGGATTGAAGGCTTTTATCTCCTTGGCCAGCTCCGGGTTCATGCAATGCTGTTGCAGGTAAGCCAGTATAAGCGCCCGAGACGAGGGCCTGTATTCGCTGCTTACGCTGACGGTTCCGTACATGTAGCGGTATTCCGGGTGCAGACTGAGATAGTGTCCGATACCCATCCACAAGGTGTCCAGAGATGCCGGGTGCTTCTGAAAACGCGGGGTGATGAAGGCTCTGCCCATTTCAATACCTCGTCGTAAAATGCGCTGTATCTTAGGGCTGAACTTGAAAAATGCAGAGTTGTAGATGCCTTTGAATCCCTTCTCACCATCCATGATGACATCCGTTCGCCCGATGCGGTAGGCCCCCGCTAAGGCTCGCTCTTGCGTGTGCCACATGATGAGGTGTACATAGTGCGGGTCGTACTCGTCTAAATCTATCGACTTGCCGGTTCCTTCGCCGACTGCGCGGAAGGTAATCTCTCTTTGTATGCCAATCTCTTGCATCATTTGCGGTATTTGTGCTGCTTCTGCTGCATATACCTTGAGATGGGCACTCTCATTGACGGCACACAGACATGACTCCGGCAGAGAATTGATTTCTTGCTCAAGCAAATCCGGCGCAATAGGGGCAGCTATGGCTTCTCTTTTGTTATCAGCAGATTCAGCCTCATTTTTAACCGCCGTATCGGGGTATCTCAACATCATGCAACTGAGTCGCAAGAAGTCAGATAATTCTTCATCCGTCTGATTAATCTCAATCGTGGTCGGATTGATGGGTTTGCCGATTTTGACCTTGTGAAGCGTTTTGCCGTCGCGTAGTATTTCTCGTGCCAAAAAGTTGGAGCGCAAGCCTTTGGCCAACACCGAGATGGTCTGAAAGAAAAAGCCGTTGTGCCCCGAAAAATGCATGGGCACTACTGTAGCCCCCGTTTTGCGGATAATGCTTGAAATGTTAGTTTGCCACGGGTCATCAATGACTCTGCCATCTTTCCATGACCATGTAGCGGCCGACCCACTGGGGAACACCAGCAGACAATGACCGTCCTTAAGCCAACGCAGCATCTCGCGCATCCCTTGCATGTTGGCTCGCTTGGCTGCCTCGCCTCCGTATACATCTACCGTTATCTGGTAGGGGCGCATGCCGCGTACATGGTGCAGAAACTCATTTACGACAATGCGTACGTCATCGCGTACTTTCATGGCTATATCGCCGAAAATGATCCCATCCGACATACCGTGGGCGTGGTTGCTCACAATGACGCACGGACCTTCTTTCGGTATGTTTTCTAACCCCTCCAGCTCATAATTGAGACTCAGATATTTACATGCAAGCTTGAAAAAATTATCACTGCTACCCGCTTCCCAATCTTCCTCAATGTGATTATGCGCAACATTGAGGGCATGCAGCCCCAAACGTTTCTCGGCCCATAAAACAAACCATTTCGGCAGATGCTTACCCCCCTTAACCAGCTCGGTCAAGTCTGTTATTTTCTGTCTTTCTTTTTCACTCACAATGCAACGGAGTTTTGTTAACGCGCGTCCTATGGTTAATAATAACACAAGTGCAGCCCTCTCGTCAACCTCCTTTTGCACATTAGCGTTATTTCGTGTCGCAAAGTGCACAGAGTTATTTTATAAAATGACAGCAAGAGTTATTCTGCTTGCAAAATGACGAAAGCAGGCGTATAATCCCCGCACGTATGAAACAGTATGCTCAACAGCTTTTGCGTTACCCCGAAATGGGGATTTCTCTGGATTTTTCCAAGCTTCCTCTTACTGATGATTTCTTGACCGAAATGCGCCCGCTCATCGAGCGTGCCTATGGCGATATTGCAGCACTTGAGTCCGGAGTGATTGCCAACCCGGATGAGAACCGGATGGTGGGTCACTACTGGTTACGCAATAGTGCCATAGCTCCCACAGCTGAGTTGCGCGCCAAAATTGATGAGCCTTTGGCCGACCTTAAAGCTTTTGCTGCCGATGTGCTGGGTGGTAAGCTTCTTGCCCCCAACGGCAAAAAATATACAACATGCCTTGTTATCGGCATAGGTGGCTCTGCCTTGGGGCCGGAGCTGGTAGCCGATGCCTTGCCTGCCGATGGTTTGAACATGGCATTCCTTGATAATACAGACCCCGACGGTATGTACAAGGTGCTTGATACTTTGCCGCTTACCGAGACCTTGGTTGTGGTTATTTCAAAGTCCGGTGGTACACCCGAAACCCGTAACGGTATGGTATGTGCCCAAGCGTACTTCGCCGACAAAGGCGTAGCTTTTGCACCGCAAGCGGTGGCTGTTACCGGTGTGGGCTCTACCTTAGACAAAGTAGCCGTGGGTGAAGGGTGGCTGAAGCGTTTCCCCATGGAAGACTGGGTGGGTGGCCGTACCTCCGAAACCTCTGTAGTAGGGTTGGTTCCTGCCGCATTACAAGGGGTGGATGTTGATGCCTTGTTAAAAGGTGCAGCCGATATGGATGCCCACACCCGTGTTGCTGATACCGCCAAGAATGCATCGATGAAGCTGGCTCTTGCCTGGTATGCCGCCGGTGAGGGCAAGGGCAAGAAAGACATGGTCGTGTTGCCCTATAAAGATAGCTTGGTGCTCTTCTCCAAGTACTTGCAGCAGCTTATCATGGAGTCCCTCGGTAAAGAACTCGACCTCGATGGCAAGGTCGTCAATCAAGGTATCTCGGTATATGGTAACAAAGGCTCTACAGACCAACACGCCTATGTTCAGCAGTTGCGCGATGGCCTTAACAATTTCTTTGTCACATTTATCGAGGTGCGCCAGGCACCGACCGATACCGTTAAGGTTGAAAACACTTTCACCGCCGGTGATTACTTGCAGGGTTTCTTGCGTGGTACTCGCAAGGCTCTTTCCGAGAGTGGTCGCCAAAGCATCACTATCTCCATCCCCACGGTGAACGCTTATACTCTGGGTATGCTCATTGCCCTTTTTGAGCGTGCCGTGAGCTTCTATGCCAGCCTTATTCACATCAATGCGTATCACCAGCCCGGTGTGCAGGCCGGTAAGTTGGCAGCCAACGTGTTCCTCAAACTCTTGGCAGATGCCGAGGCTGCGCTGAGCACTACCCCTGCTACTGCTGCCACCGTAGCTGCTGCCGTAGGGGCAGAGGTAGAAGACACATACCACGCCTTGGTGCACATCGCCGAGAGCGGTAAAGCCAAGTGGGTTCTGGCTGATTGCCCCTGCGAAGATTGCTTCTCCAAAGCTTAATTGTACCCATTAAACAGTTGCGGAGCTCGCTGGCAGACTCCGCAACTGTTTTGCCATTTCCTGCTCTATTTCAATAAATAATGGTCATGTTTGTCGTTTTCATAGTTGCGCGTTTAGTGACAGTTCTTTTTAGTTTCTGCGGGGTTGTGCTGCTTTACGGCATGTTGTCCGGCGGGGCTCGTTTCTCCTCGGCCGCAGAGTTTGCCATGGCATTAGCTGCTGCCTGTTGGCCTTTTGCCGTTGCGGTTTTAATAGAGTTGGTATTAACGATTGCTTGTCAGTTGGAGCAGATGCGCATGTCCAAATCTTCCGGCCTCACCGATAAGCATGATTCTCAGAATGCGCCTCTCAAGCCGGTTATCAGGAAACAGCCGGAACCCGCTTCTGCCGCAGGGCAATTTTTCCGCGCTAATCCCCAAGTAGAGCCTATTGCTCCCGTCGCCAAGACGAGCGATGACGCCCCGAAGGAGGAGATGCCACCACCACCCCAAGATAAAAAGCCCGAGCCCGTTAAGAAAGAATCTGAGTTAAGCTTCTTTCGCATTGATTAATGCATGCCATGACCTCTGCCGGAGCAGATAGCATTTTGTCCCTGTGCCGAGAAGTCGGTATGCAGGTGGAGCTGTCTGACTTGCAATTAATCGTTGCAGGTGCATCCGGGCGTGTGATTATGCGCGTTGCTCATCAGGGAGTTATAGCGGTATATTGGACGCCCGACCGCGCTGATAACGGTTCTTTTGTAGCGGCTGCACGTGGTTTGCACCGCATGGGTGTGCGTGTGCCGCAGGTGCTGCACTACCGAGATGAAGGGCAGGGCTGCGGTGTTTGTTTGATTCAGGATTTGGGGTGCCAAGACCTCTTGGGGCTTAAAGATGCCCCGTGGGAGCAAAAGTATGCTGCCTATTGTTCTGCCCTGCAGCAGGTTCACAAACTTCATGGCCTTACCCCCGATTGGTCGTTGCAGCCTGCCTTCGATGCCTCTCTGTACCGCTGGGAACAAGGGTATTTTGCCGAGCATTTTTTGGGCCGTCATCTCGGGCTACACCCCGTCGATTTTATGCAGCTGCCGTCGACTAACGCACTGGCAAACTCCCTTGCAGAATTGCCCCGGGTACCCGTACATCGAGATTTTCAGAGCCAGAATATCATGCTGCAAAACGCCGATGCCTACCTGATTGATTTCCAGGGGATGCGCATGGGGCGCGCAGAATACGACTTGGCATCTCTGGTGTATGACCCCTACGTGAGTCTTTTGCCGGCCGAAAGCGATTTGCTCTTAGCCGCTTATGAAAACATCTCAGGCAAAAAAATTGACATGCCTGTCCTTTCTGCATGTGCTTTGCAACGCCTCATGCAGGCGTTGGGTGCTTATGCCAACATTGGTTACAATCAAAAAAGAAACTGGTACTTGAATATGATACCGGCCGGTACAAAGGCATTGCTTCATGTGGCCGGTCGCACTTCTTCTGATTCCCCCGCATATCCTCTTGCTCAATGGCTGCTAAATCACGTATAAAATGGTTCCGTATTTGGTTGTGTTTTATTCTACTGTCAACAATGTTGTTGGCAGGCGCATCCCTTTTCAAACCGTTAGACTGTTTTTTGTACGCTAAAGTGGCTCCGCATACCGGGGTTGTTTCTCCCGAGGAGTCTCTGCTTTTATTGCAGCCCGGGGAACATGCCCCCGTGCCCGACATTACCCTTGTTAAACAACGTTTTGAGTGCCCCACCGTGGCGATGATTAATCTGCGCCCCGAGCAGGTGAGTGAGTTTATCCTGTCAGATGTTTGGAGTGTTCAGGTTTTTGCCCCCTTGCTTAAACAAATTGCCGACTCGGGAGTGAAAAATCTGGCCCTTTCTGCCCCCTGTATTTGGGAGGGCGGAATCCAAGGCGAGGCCGGGCAAATGATGCTTGCCGAAGCCTTGTCTAATCATAAGCTTTTTGAGCATGTTGTTTTAGGCGTAAGAGGCCGCACCAAAGCCATGGCCGAGCCCACCCCCATCATTCTCTCTTCCGGGGCAATCCCGACCGCTCAAGTGCAGGGGGATGTTAAACAGTTGCCTTTTGCCAACTGCAAATTAGAGTGTGATTTGGACGATACCGCGCTGGCACATCAAGTTCTTTGGGCTCCCGATTGGTTAGAGGATGAAGAGTTTACACAGTCACCCTCCGCTCTCGATAATCGCTCGTTCCCGCTTTTGATGCGATGGAACGGCGAAATTTTACCTACCTTGCCCTTGCGTATGGCCATGGAGGTGCGGGGGTGTTCGCCGAATGATGTTTATGTTGTTTTGGGTAAGGAGATTCGCATAGGTGACGTAACTTTTCCCATAGATCAACACAGCCGTTTGACGATGGAGGGGGTCTCGGTACAACCAATTGATTTAATGGATGTCTTTGACAAGAAGGTCAAGTTCGATGAAAAAGCCGAGCCTTATTCCCTGGCGGTGTTGATGGAGCCTCTCTCCGATAATGAACCCGAAGAGCGCCTCAAATGTATGGCCGCAACCCTCTCTCAACTGTGTGCCAAAGTGCATACAGAAACCATGACAATCCCCGGCGCGCCTCTGCCATCGCTTAGTTATCAGCCTCTTATCGAGAATATGACTTTGCGTATTGTTGTCGTGGTGTTGTTCATGTTTGTCGCGGTGGCCTTGATTCCGGCCATGCCGGGCATGCTCAAATTGGTAGTCATGTTCGGGTGGTTCAATTGGATTTTTTACAAAATGTGGAGCGGAATACAGGCCTCGCAATGGCATTCCATAGGTGTCATGCTGGCGGTGTGGCTGGTGTTGCTGTTGGCCATACCGGTGCTCAAACCCGAGAAGAAACGCAGAATCTTCTCTCGTCGTTAAGTCTCTCAGTTGCTGCGCTTGGTGCCGGCCTTCTTCTTGCCGGCTGTAGCTTTGCGGGGCTTACGCGTGGCCTTTTTGCGCGTAGGGGAGTATTTATGCAAGTGCACTTGCATTAAGAGCAGGGTAAACATGGAGGCCGCGTTGATTCGTACCGCGGCATGCTCTGCTACCGATTCGGCCATCTTTATCAGCTTTTGAACAATCGCTGTGTATTCTTCTGCATCCATCTCAGGCAGACTGTCTTCCAACAACCCGTGCAGTTGTACCAACGCGCGGTATAGCAGCATCCAATTCGTGTCAGACCTCGCCGGCAGCGCCATTAAGATGGTTTCGGGCAGTTGGTCGAGCAACTTGTCAACCTTTCGCAGTTGCTTGTGGTTGGCTTTGCCGGCGGGGGTATGGGCCGCCGATTCTACCATGAATCGAACATGTGTCGACAAATCGCCGTAGGCCTCTAACACATTGCGTGGCACTACTCCCGCCGATACTGCTTTGCTGTCGCTGTTTTCAGCCACGTCGGTAAACAGGCGCGCGAGCACGTCTGCTTTCCCTTGCGGTGTTAATGATTGACGTTCAAACAGCATTGGCGTTTCTGCCTATATGGGCGTATTGTTTTACGCTTGTATTCTCGAATCTCAGTATTGACTCTGTCTCTTTTGTGTTGCCTGTTAAAACTCGGGCATATCCCTCAGCGGCGGTGCTTCGTTGCTGCCGGGTGTGTGTGTGCCGGTGGGGCGAGACCCCGGCTGCAAAACCGGCTCGTCGTCCAATTCTGTTGCATCTACTCCATCTATGGAGACCTTGGGTGCCTTCTTGTTGTCTTCTTTGAAACAGTTGTTGAGTGCAGCCTGCAGCTGCTGATTCGGGAACCCGATGAAAAGAATGCGGCAGCGTTCGTTCACCAACACGGCCATCGGCAGTTGAGAGACTCGGTATGCTTGCCCGCCTTCGTTTTGTTCATTATCCATGTAGGCATGGCTTATGCCGTGTTCTTGCAGCATGGCTTGCCAGTCTTCCATCGGCTGATTTACCGAAATGGGGCAGAATCGCAATTCGGGGTACTGCTTGGTCAGCTGCTCTTGGCGACGCACAATATCCAGCCCTATGCTCTCCTCCGGGGTCCAGAAAAAGATAAGTGTTGGCTTGCCGGGGGTGGGCACCTTTACCTTTTGCCCGTTTATGTCTATCAACTCCATTTGCGGCGGTACGCTATCCATGCTGAGATAGTGAAGCGCGTAGGCCATCTCTGTGGCCATTTGGTTAAGGGGGATGCTGCCGAACATGGCGTTGTCGGGGGCCATCATCACGGCTTGTTTCAAGAAGAAGATTTGCTTGGTCCGGGCCTCTTGCGGGCTGCGCTCGGCACTGGCGATGGTCGGGTTGCTCAGCAATATGCACATGGCCATCGCTGCATTCGCTTTGGCTTCGGGGCTGTTGTTGCGGGTGTAGATTTTCTGCAACAATTCGTAGATACGCACACTGGGGCTTTCGGCAAACTTGGCACAGGC
The DNA here is from genome assembly GCA_015062055.1 of Akkermansiaceae bacterium. GTDB lineage: Bacteria > Verrucomicrobiota > Verrucomicrobiia > Verrucomicrobiales > Akkermansiaceae > Akkermansia. Next base: position 14,894 of record SUVK01000029.1, on the reverse strand, counting down.
TGCGCCTATGTGCGGGCTGGCATAGTGCACTTGCTCCACACTCTCCAGCATGGCGTTGGCAAAAAATGATACTTGGCGGCTTTTGCCATCAAACACTTTGGCAAATGCGTCCGGGTGGTTCAAAAACCACACAACGGCAGGCGCAGCCCAAGGCTGCTCAAACTCATAGGTCGATACCTCTTTGTAGGTGTCCGATGCTCCTTTTCTGCGCTGCTCGGCTGTCGGCTTAACCAGCGTTCTGCGCTTGCCGGTCTTCTTGTTGATGCTGTGCCAAAGCAGCACGGCTACTTCTTCGGTATCGGGTTGGCGTACAGCCGCTACTTGATCCGGGGTTTTAGCAATTTGTAGCGTGGCTTGGTATTCTCTCATCAACTTATCCCAATGCTCCAACGCAGTCTCCATGGATTTTTGGTCGGCCATGGCAGTTGTACTCATGATGGCCCCAAGGCATATGTATGCGTAAAACCTGTTCATGTGTATTATCCTACCAAATATGCGCTCTCCTCGCAAGATAAAATCTGCGTATGCCACGCTTTGAGCTTGCATGCCGGCCCGGGTGTTGATATGGTGCGCGCATGGCAACTGATAAAAAAATCACGATGAAGACCGGCAAGGGCGATATCAACTTGGTCGTTTTTGCTTCGAAGACCCCTATGACCGCAGCCAGTTTCTTGAACTTGGCCAAGCGTGGCTTCTACAATGGCTTGAAGTTTCACCGTGTAATTGCAGATTTCATGATTCAGGGGGGCGACCCCGAGGGTACGGGCTGCGGTGGCCCCGGTTACAAGTTTGACGATGAGTGCCGCCCCGACCTCAAGTTCAATCGCCCCGGCTTGTTGGCCATGGCTAATGCCGGCAAAACCTGGACCGGGCAGGGCACCAACGGCTCTCAATTCTTCATTACCCACGTGCCTACTGATTGGTTGAACGGCAAGCACACCATCTTCGGCGAAGTCTGCTCCGATGCTGACCAAGCCGTCGTCAACGACATCCGCCAAGGCGACACCATCTCCTCCATCGAAATTCATGATGATTGCGCAGACCTCTTCGAAGAACAGGCTGCCAACATCTCCCGCTGGAACAGCAAGCTGGGTAAATAATGGTTTTTGCCGTACAGGACCTTCACATCGAGTTCGGTCCCCGCGTACTCTTTGATTCGCTCTCCTTTGTCGTCGACCGAGGGGAGCGCATCGCTTTCGCCGGGCAGAACGGCGCCGGTAAATCTACCCTCATGAAATGTATCGTCGGGGTAATGCAACCCGACCACGGTAAGGTGCTGTTGCCTCGCCATACTCATGTGGGCTATTTGCCGCAAGATGGCATCCACATCTCGGGCAAACCTTTGCTGGACGAGGTGCTGGGTTCCGTTGGCAACATTGTTGAGATTCAGCAGGCAGTGGACGAGCTTTCGGCCGAGTTGCAAAGCCTCGACTCTGCCACCGATGCCTACCGCGACACGCTCGAAGAGATAGGGCACTTAGAGCTCTTGTTGCAAGATCGCGATGCCGCCTCTCTACGTCCGCGTACGGAGTCTATTTTACGAGGGCTTGGCTTTGCTTCTCAAGATTTTACGCGTGATTGCGGCGAGTTTTCCGGTGGTTGGCAAATGCGCATTGCCTTGGCCAAGCTTCTCTTGCAAGAGCCCGAGGTGCTGTTGCTCGACGAGCCCACCAACCACTTAGATATTCAAAGCCAACGCTGGTTAGAGCAAAGCCTGCGCACTTATCGCGGTGCCATTTGCATCATCAGCCACGATATCGCCTTGCTCGACTCCCTGGTGACGCGCACGATTGCTTTTCACCATGGCCGTGCCGAAGAGTACTCCGGTAATTTCTCCTTCTACCTCAAAGAAAGCAAGGCCAGAAAAGAAATCCTCCTCCGCCGGGCCAAGGCCCAACAAAGAGAAATTGCCAAAACGCAGGCCTTTATCGACCGCTTCAGAGCCAAGGCTACCAAGGCCAGCCAGGCCCAGAGCCGTATCAAACAACTCGAAAAAATTGAAATCATTGAGGTAGAAGACGATGATGCCGTCATGAGCTTCCGATTCCCGCCGCCCCCGCCGGGTGGCAATACGGTGGTCAAGCTCGAAAAAGCCTGCAAAGCATACGGCCCCATTTGCCTACTCAAAGATTATGATTTCACCATGGATAAGGGGGACCGCATCGCCATTGTCGGGGTCAACGGCTCGGGCAAGTCCACCTTTACACGCCTGGTTTCCGGTACCGAGGCGCCCGATTCCGGCACTTTCAGCTTCGGGCACCATACCGAGGTGGCATTCTTTTCTCAGACCCATGCAGATATTCTCGATAACGAGCAGACAGTCCTGGAGTGTGTTGAGGCTGCAGCCTCTCGAGAGACCCGCCCGCTGGTGCGTAATTTGCTGGGGTGTTTCCTCTTCCGGGGGGACGATGTTTTCAAGAAAATCGGCGTGCTGAGCGGTGGCGAGCGCTCTCGCGTAGCGCTGGTGTGCATGTTGCTCAAGCCCGCTAACTTCCTGATTATGGACGAGCCGACCAACCACTTGGATTTCCTGAGCCAAGATGTGTTGCAACGTGCCTTGGCCGAGTACCCCGGTTCTTATTGCATTGTATCTCATAACCGTCAGTTCTTGGACCCCATCGTCAACAAGGTCTTAGAGTTCCGCAACGGGTATCCCCCTCGCCTCTTCTACGGCAATGTATCTCAATATATAGAAAGTGTAGAGGCCGAAGAGCGCCGCTTGAAAGCTGCTGCTGCCCCCGTGCCAACGCAGGCCCTTACCACCCCCGCCAATAAAAAAGACGCCCGCCGAGCCCGCGCCCAAGAGCGCGAAAAACGCGCCCGTGTTCTCAAGCCTTTGCAGCAAAAGTTGGCTCAGATTGAAGACGCTATTGCCGCTAAGGATGCCCGCCGAGATGAAATCTCTGCCGAGCTCGAGAAACCCGAGAATATGTCCGACAATCAGGTGCTGATGTCGCTCACTCAAGAATACCAACAATTAGAACGCGAAACCGAGACGCTTTACTCTCAGTGGGAAGATGTCTCCATCGAAATCGAACAGGCAGAATCTGCCCTCAACGATGAGTTCGGCCCTCTTTCAGAATAACACCTCCCCCATACACCATGTCCGCACATATTTTAGTTGTAGAAGACGAGGTAGACATAGCAGAGCTTATCGCTTTTAACCTAGAGCGCCAAGGCTGGCGTACTACCTTGGTACACCATGGGGCCGAGGCTGTCGAGCAGATTCGTGCTCTCCTCCCCGATCTGGTGATTCTTGATATTATGCTGCCGGGGATGGATGGCCTGCAAATTTTTCGCAGTATGAAAGAGTCCGCCCTCACGGCGAAGATTCCGGCTCTTTTTCTCACGGCTCGAGCCCAGCTCGAAGACCGCTTGGCCGGCCTCAGCCTAGGGGCAGATGACTACATGACAAAACCCTTCAGCCCCAAAGAACTGGTGCTCAGGGTGCGTAATATCCTCAGCCGTTGCGATTCCGCCTCGTCTCAACAACTTCTCGTGAGAGGCGGTAAACTCGTGCTCGATAAAAATGACTTCTCCGTCACCCTGGCCGGCGAGCCCCTCGAGCTTACTACCGCAGAGTTCCGCCTCTTGGCCTACCTTATGGAGCGCCCCGGCAAGGTGCAAGACCGCTATAAATTACAAACCGCGCTTTTCGGCTATGCCGATACCACTCAATCGCGAACCCTCGATACCCATATTAAGCGCTTGCGCCAAAAATTAGGGGCATACGCCACCTGCATCGGCACAGAGCGCGGGGCCGGGTACTACTTTGTCAAAGACTGAGCACGCTCGCGCGTTTACAGCGCATCGCTCCACTGCGGGGCGGGTTGCGGGGCCCCTAAGTCGCAGATGCGGTCTATCATGCGGTCCCAGTATTCTTGCCCTTGCTCTATGTCAATTTGAATACGCAAGAAGTAAATGGGCACGTCCATCTCGCCCGGCTTCAAGAATCTTACGGCGTCTTTCTCCGTGGTGACTATCAAATCCATCGCGCGGTCGGCGCAGCGCTCCACAAATGTCTCCAAATCCTTCTGGTCAAACCAGTAGTGGTCCGGGTAGCGGCGGCGTATCTCTACATGGGCCCCCAAGCCCTCTACCAAGCCCTCAAAGCTTTCCGGTCGTGCAATGCCGCTCATACAAGCCACATACTTATCTTTCAAGAAACTCAGTGGCTTACGCTCGCCCGTAAAGATGTTTTCCAAGTGGGCCGGGGCGTGGTTGGTAACAATAATGTCGGCCACCTTGTTATATTTGCGAATCGTGGCAATTAGCTCATCTTGAGGCTTGCCGCCACTCTTGGTCAGAATAATATAACTTGCCCGTGCCAAGCTGGTGCGTGGCTCGCGCATGGTGCCTCGCGGCAGTAGTGCCCCCGTGCCGAAGGGGAAACCGCAGTCTACCAGCACAATATCTATCTCGTGCTTGAGCTTGAGGTACTGCATGCCGTCATCCAGTATCAACGTGTTGCACCCCAACTGCTCGATGGCGAATATACCCGACTTGACGCGGTCCTTGTCCACCAATACTGATACGCCGTCCAAATTACGCGCCAGCATGAACGGCTCGTCTCCTGCATACAACGGGCTCAGGTACCGCGTTACGCCATCGCTCGCTATCTTCGGCAGGTGCTTCACCTCTTTGCCCTCGGCATCCAGCCAACGTTGCGGCTCTTTTAACGGCTCGCTCTTATACCCTCGCGTCAATATGGCACACTTGCGTCCTCTTGCCGACAGCGAGCGCGATAAAAACTCCACCACCGGCGTCTTCCCCGTGCCTCCGGCCGTTATGTTGCCCACACTGATGACAAAGGTACCCAAATACCGCACCGTCTTGATACGCCTCGTAAATAAAAATAACCGCGTCTTTACCAACAAATAGAAAAAGATGGATGCAAAACGCAACAAACACCGCATCATCCACGCACGAAACCCGCGTGCACGCCCGAACACCACCTCGGTGCCCCATTCTGCAAACTCATCCATGCGCGATTTCATGCACTTCATTCTACCCCATATTCCCCCTTACTGTCAAGCATTCTTCCGTTATCCTCTCCCTTCTTTCTCCTTTTTTTGAATCGCTCGTTAATGTTTCGCCCAAATTTTAAACATCCTCCCCTCGTCCTCATCATTAGGTATACCTTGCCTAAATGGCCTCTCAGGTTATGCTCGTAGGTAACTCGTCGGTGTGTATCTCGTTGCTGTATTGTTGTTTGCGTATGTTTGTGGCTGATATACAGCATTTCGAGTGCTGTAGCTGCGGATTATTCATCAAAATCAACATATTAACGTATGAGCTGAACAGTTTTTACTCCTCGCCCGAAACTGAAATTAACCGATATATCTGTTTTTTGTTAAAACTTCACATTTACGCTTGCTACAGCACTCGAAATGCTGTACAATACTCGTGTCTGGTGGGGCCGCATCTCATAGCGATAGAGAACGCATACTCCCACTCGGACTTTTAGTATATAAAAATTAATAATAAGCAATTAAATGAAAAAGACTTGTATTGTTCTGTCATAAACAAGTCTTATACAATCTTTTAGGAATGTTTTTGCAAGTCGCTTGCAATTAGAAATGCAAATTTGCGATTTTTGGCAATTATCGTAATTTGGGCGAGAACCTAGGGATACGAGCCGAGGGCTACCATGTTACCCCTTGCACTCAAAACGAGTTTTTAGGGGGTATTCTGTGGATTTTAGGGTGATTGTGGTTACTTATCTCGCAAATCACGAGGTAGTGATGAAGTAGCCCCCCCTGGATCCAGGGCATGATTATCTGTAAGGGTTCTTCATGAAAACGACCTTTCCTTATACAAAAGTCATTTTCATAAGTCATTCTAATAGAAAATGCTATGAATCATAAAAGGATAGCAAGGTTGAAAAATCGGCATCAAAATTCCGTAAAAAATTTTACAATAGTTTTGTGCTTAATCATTCTTGGTAAGTGCTTACCATCAAAGATGGTGTGAGTAAGGGGGATGGCTCTATGCTGTCAGCCTTACAAAGTTAACCCCTCAATCAGTCTTTGCGTTTTCTTGGCTACCTGTAATACTTCCTTACCATCTGCTCAAAGGTCAGCGGTGTTGCTTCATAAAAGCAGTCAAGCAACTGTTCTTCATCTGTTCTTGTATCTTCGTCCTGCTCCTCAATCGTCATCTGCCTGGCTGCTTCATCAAATACGGCATCTACGAGTTGCAGGAATTGAGACGCTCGTGAAGCGTTGCGGTCAATCTTACCATCTTTCAACAACTTAGATAATTCAACGAGTATCATACAAGTATTTACCTGATTAGCAGGAGGGAAGAATAAAAAAGAGCCGCTACCCTTTGACGAGTAGCGACCTTATCAAATTGAAAGATTGAGTTACTTGCGGCGACGACGCTTGCCACGCCATAGTCGCCTTAGCGACGGCGGCGGCGTGCAGCCAGACCAGCCAGTGCAAGGAGGGATAGTGTGGCTGTGGTGGGCTCGGGAATAGTAACAGCATTTATCTTTACGGATGATTCCCAGCCAGCCGAATTGTTATCTACAACGGGCCCTGTAATTCCTTGGAATACAGGTAATGTGGAATGCTCGCCTTCCGTGTCGGATGCAAAAGTAAATGTAATCGTGTCGCCGAGCCTGAATGTAACATTTGCATCAGTGAAATCAAAAGTAAACGTACCCACTTTACTACCACTTTGGTCTGCGCTTTGGTAGGCTTTGAATGTATAATCATTTTGACCTATCGTAACCTGAGCATAACGGTTTGCGCCAATGAAATCGCCTTTATCTTCTGTAGACATCAAAAAAGTAGTGAGCTTCAGAGTGTCACCTTCCTTAGCATCTCCAGAGAATTGACACAAATCTTCTGTGTTAATTGTAAGAGTCTTTGTAACACCTGAGTAACGATTTACATAGTCTGTAGTCCCCTCTGTTCCTGTGAGGAGTTTGTAAATCTCGTTGTTAGTCAGTCCATAGAAGTTATCTACAGTACTATAATTTACACCGTTGCTAGTGTAATAACTTCCGAGAGTCACAGGCGTTTCAGCAGCAGCAGCCACACCAGCAAGAGCAAGGAGTGTGATAAGTGTTTTCTTCATGATTGTTATGAATTGATTGTTATAAGGTTTGTGTGGATTGTGCAGGGGTGTCCAGTTCCACGCGCGACGGAATGCTGAAATACCTGCTACAATCCAACGGCCCCACAATACAGCATTCACAATGCTGTTGCAAGCAGAAAATTCGCAAAAGATTAGAATTTTAGACCTTACGAGAATGAAGACTACTTGCTGATATCTGTTACCACACAGCAAATACTACTGTTACGTTTGATTATCAACACTAAGACGGACATCAGCATTGTGAATGCTGTATTGTGGGGCCGTTGAATTGTAACAAGTCCGCATAGTTCTCATAGCGCTAGGGAATGATCGTTTTATACAATTCAATCTAAACTTCTAATAATCAATTCCTACTAACATGAAAAGAACAATCATAGCCCTTATGGCTCTGGCTGGCGTTGCCCTCGCTGAAACGGCAACCTTTACCTCTACTACCAGTACTACTAATCTGGGTGGTTTTGGTGGGGCTTTGACTTCAGCGTTGGAGAAAACGGCTGGTTGACCTCCACGACCATGAATTACGATGAGTGCAATGCTGTCACCCTTAATAGCATTACTTTGAGTTTGTATAACACATGGTATACCAATAACAACATGACCACAGGGTTTGGTATTGGTATCTACGAAAAGGCTACGGTCGGAGAAACTACTACTTGGACACTCGTAGGTAAGACTGACTGGTTTACTCATACCGCCGCTAATTATACAGGCTCGCACACCTTCACCGTAGACGGCACTGTAACCCTTGATACAGACTGCACTTATACCGTAGCATTCTTTGCTGGTAAAGATTACCTTGCAGGGCTGGAAATCGGCAGCACTCGTGATAGCATGACTGGTGCTAACGAGTGGAAGAATAACACTCATCCTGGTGCTTCAACAGATGCTCTTGCAGCAGTAGGTCTCCGTGGTGTAGCCTCTGATGCAACAAACTCCGTGATTTTGTATCAGCCCGGAACTAGCGGTCCAAAGACAGGCTGGACACCTAACGTGACACTGGCAACTACTCCTGTGCTTATTCCCGAGCCCACCACCGCCACACTTTCTCTGTTGGCATTGGCCGGGTTGGCAGCACGCCGCCGCCGTCGCTAAGGCGACTATGGCGTGGCAAGCGCCGCCGCCGCAAGTAATCAAAAAACTCTCGTTTTAAAATCAAAAGCCGTTGCTCATTATAGGGCAACGGCTTTTTCTTCATCACGATAAAAGGCAAACCCGGTGGGGCTTGCCTTTTAGTAATCGCCGACTAAGAGCCTTGCTGACTTATTGTGGGGTAATCGTAATATCGCCCCAAGTGCTGCGTTTATCGGGCGCGTTACCGTATGTGATTTCTAACACGGGTTTTTTGAGTGCTTTTTTAACCGTGAAGGTGTAAGTATATTGGGTGTTATGCCAATTAACCTCGCGCGGGGTATCATCGGAGGCAACGCAGGTTTTGCCATCCATCAGGCGCAGGCGATTGATAACGACGCTATCTCGCCCGGTTTTCAGAGTAAAGGTAATACGATAGGTGCCGGCTTTGTTGATGGGCACATCTTGCATTATTAAGGGCAGGGGGGCAGCGGGTATAATCTGGTCGCTCCAGCCTTGACCGTAGTGATAGCTTTTCACCCAATCGCGCATTACCACGGGGGCAGAGAGCCCCAGGGGCGACTTGGGATTAAGCTTTTGCATGATTTTGGCATATTTGGTAATGTAGGGCCCACCTGCCATCGGGCCATAGGCTCGGCGAATATGGCCTATAACCGTAGCGCAGGCACGTTGTTTTTGCCAAGGGGTAAGCAGCTCGTTATCCAGTGCAGAGTCGAGCCTCTTGAGGATGGACTCAATGCTCTCGTTTGGCTGAATCCCGAATCCGAAGTTGATCGCGGCCAAGCAACCATATTTATCCTCGGGGTCAATGCGTTTAATCGTTTCTCTCACTTGGTCCGGCCATTCAATACCCTTCATCTGCGTAGCATCGAACACGAGCCGTACCTTTTGTGCCGCATCAGCCGTTTTGCCCGATTCGTCCAACAGCGCTTGCTGCTTTTTCTTGGCGTCCATCCGTTGTTTAATCAATTTTGCCACTTCCTCAGGCTTGGCGGTCATCAGCTCCTCGCCGTACAGTGCTGCATAGCGGCGCGCATTCTTATCGAAGAAAATGAGAGCCGGGTATGAGATATCTGACATCTCGCCCGGGTAGCCCAAAGGCCCCATCACCTTCTTGGCCTCGGCATTAGTCTTATCGGTGCGCTTTTGGTATATGGGAGCAAGCAAAAGCGCTGCATCACCGGCCGATGCACGCACATCTGCATGTGCTATCAACTTCTTGCAAAGCTTTTCGCCGTAGCGATCCCACCCGGCGGGGTAAATGAACAGAAGATAGCCATCCTCCGTCACTTTTTTGGCCGCCTCTTCGTAACAGGAAAACTGCTGTGCTGCTGCCGCTGTGCCGACCGGCAAAGAGAGCAGGGCACATGCCAACCAAACCAATGAACGAGTCTTTTTCATACAAATTAAAAATGTTAAGGGTTATCAAGCTGCGGGTTCGCCATAAATATAGATGCCGTTAGCATGGAAAAACTCCGGGCCTCCAGGTCGCAAAACGCGCACATACAGTGCCTTGGGGCGTTCCTTCTGCAAATCGAACGTGATAACATAATTGCCTGTATTCTCGATAACCGGGCCGACATCGTGCCAATCATCATCTCGCCCGGTATCAGACACCTGCACGCGCAGCGGGCGGAACCGGTGTATGAGCTTCCACTCATTCGTACCCACAAACACCACACCCGTAATATAGGCATGCTTGGGCAGTTTCACCGCAATCCATGCATTATTATCTTTGCCGGTATGAATCTTGCCTCCCTGTTTCGTCAGCAAGCCCGAGTGCGTATGCGGGCTATCCCACTCGCTGGTAGAGCTGGCAAAGGGCAAGCCTCCCTCAGATACCAACTTACCGGGAAACGCCATAAAGTCAGGTATGGCCGCAGTGCCATGTATCTCCTTCGGATCAATCATCTTGCTGATAGAGTAGAACGTGGTGATATCCCTCGCTTTTTCGGCCGACAGAAGCAACCCGCCCAGCAACTTCGCCTTTTGCGCCGGCGACAAGTTCTTATCTGCACCCAGCACTTGCACCATAGCATCTGCCAACTTGTTTTGCCCCTCCTTGCTTAAACCCTCTGCCGTCTTGTTGCACCACGCCATCATCGTACCCGAGTACGCATCGTGCGAGGCCGCCCCTTTCAAAATGGCAAGAATCAAGTTTATGGCCGTCTCCTCAGAATGATCGGCAGCATTTTTGCACAACTTCAACTGCTCATTGGCAAAGTTCTCAATGTACCAGCGGTCCGGCCCCAAGGTCTCGGCATGTTTCCAGAACCGGGCGCAAACCGCCGTCAGCTCCTTCTCCCCCATACCCGACTTGCCGATGCGACCATACACACACTGCTTCAGCAACTCGGCACACTGCTCGGGAAACTGCCCGGCCATCCCCTGGCACAGCACCTTGTTAAGCTTACCCCAAGCCTCCTGATTCTGCGGCAACTTATCGCCCAAAAAAGCCGCATACTCGCGCCACATCGGGTAATTCAACGGCGCAGCCTTGGCCGACGCCTCGTAGCACGTAAGCGCCTTTTGCACATCACCCGTGTTTTGATACATACGCGCCAAGATGCGGAAGAAATCCGCCACGCGCCTCTTGTCCGCATTCTTACGGTCGTACAAAGCATCCGTAAGGTGCAGGGCGCTATAAGTCCAGTTATTATCCCAGGGAATCCAGTGCAGCCCGCGCTCCCAGCTCAGCGAGTAAGCGGGGGTCCATTTACCGTCCACCAGCACAATATACGCGCAGTGCCCCGGCTCACCCGCCGTAAGCGCCGGCACACCATTGGCACAGGCACTCGCCGCCCCGAAGTGCGACAAACCGCCACACACACCACCCACATTCTTAGTGAGCCACATGTGGTTATCCGTAGCAACACCCGCCCAAGGCGCATAATAATGGGGGCCATGAATACTATCCCCATACACATTATCCAAAATATAACCACAGCGCCAGCAACTGGCAGGGTATTGCCAATCGGGCACATGCACATTATTCAGCGCCCACTCAAACGCCTTCACCGTGCCCGAGTTATGTGTCGGCTTCCACCCACAGGCAATGCGCCGCTGGTGCATCGGCAACTTGTCAAAAGTCGTATTCAGACGCCCTTGGCGCCAATACTTCAAAAAGTACTTAGCGCGGTCCACCGCATCTACCGTCATACAATTATTGCGGGCATACTCCAGTGCCACGGCAGTAGTAATATCTCGCGCAACACCCTTCTTCAGAGCCCCGCTATCCGCCTTGGCAATAGCATCCATTATTTGCACAACACGCGCAAAACGGTGCATCTCTCCGCTAAAGGCAATAGCCTCCATCCACTCATCATCGGCCAACACCGCCTGCAGCACCTTGCCATGCTTCTCCATATCCAAGGGGTACTCAGCCTCCCGCTGCAACTTCATCAAATCTTGTTGAGCACACTTCAAACGGTACTTCGCATTCTTCTGCTCGGCACCCTTTTTATTCTTCACCTCATTTTCCAACCTCGCAATCTCATCTTTCTTCTCTTGCACCTTACGCTGCATCGCATCATTAAAATTGCGGTACTCCTCTTGTCTGGCCGTCTCCGTACAGGCAAAATAATAAATCAACAAAAGCCGTCGATTCTCCTTATCCTTAACAAACGCCTGAACCTCTTGCGCATCAAGCCCCGACAACCGCTTGCCGATTTCGACCGCCAACTTATCACAAATCTTCCCCGGACTCTTCCACGCCGCTCCCCCCGGTGCCGTAAAACCCGTCGCCGCCTTTTGCTGCTGCGCCTGCGCCATTGGCGCCACCCCCGGCAGCACCCCCACCAAAGCCCACATCATGATAAAAATCTTCATAGTCTATATCAATAACTCTTATTCTACTCTACTACTTTTCCTCGCCCATGGCAAGAAAATATTTTCCCTTGACTCAACTTTAGCCTCTTGCCATCAGTCTTATGCCTCTCAGGTCTGCCCCCCGCCGTGCTCCTGCCACCGCTTCTTCAAAGCTGCGGCATACTCAATAAAAAAGTTGGCCCGGCAAACCTGAAGGCTTGCCCAGCCTCCGTTTTTTCTCTGAAAAAACGGAGGCTGGAGCATTTTTCAACCGAACATCAGGCATCTCGGAGAATCTCGATGAATTTAAGTTCCGATTCAAGTATGAGAATACGTTTATCAGAGTGTTATGCTTCTTTGTTTGGAGCCTGAATTGCTGCCAAGTTATCGATTCGAATAGGTCAGTTGGCTACCGTTTTTGTTGTAAAAGGTGTAGTATGAGATGACCAAAGCTACTGCCAACAATGGAGGGTGTTGAGCAGCACGGTGCAACCGTAGAATTTGCTCGCTACACAGCCTCCATAATGCGGGTCTGGGTAATGGATGGAGTCCCAATGGGGAGCTTCTTGAAATTGGGAATCCTTTGTTGCATATAGTCATCACTCATGCATTTATCCTTGTTGGGGTGTTCATCTAAATGCATAAGTAGCCAGTATTCAAACCTCGGTGTGGAGATTGCAACATGCCTGTACGGTTTCTCATCTTCCCATGCTGCTAACTCCTTAAATTGTTCGGGGAAATGACATTGCTCATCGAAATCAAGAATAATCCACAATTCATCTCCCTTGCGAGGATTGAATGTGCTGTCTTTTTCCACCTTTTTAGCGGTAGTAAGCATTGCCGGAATACTCGATTTTTCGTGGCAGAATCGAGCGTTGCAATATTCTCGCAGTCCCAGCCTGTTCCAGACAATTTTCAGATAAGCCACCTCAGATGTTTCTCCCTCTGTCACGAAGAAGAAACTCTTGCGGTATCTGCTTCTATCCTGAATTCTTCTGTAGTTGCTCATACGCAGCAATTCATGTTGGGCAGCCCCCCCATTCTTCCTTCAAGATAGCTCTTACGCAGCTGGTTATCCGGGCGGATGTCTTTGTACTCAGCCATCGAGATAAGGTGTGCTTGGTGAACCTCGTCTCTCTCTGTTACCCAGATCTCGTCTTTACGGAGGTTATCCCCTTCCATAAGGATGACATCGTGAGTGGTAAAGATGAGTTGGAGTTTGCGTTCCTTGCTCTCCACGATGCTCCTAAAGCTCCTGATAAGTGAGCGGGAAAGCGTGGTATGAAGGCTTCTGTCCAGCTCATCTACTAGGTAAACTCTATCTCTCTGCTTATCCAAAAGAATGGGAAGCAGGTGCAAATAACGGCGGGTACCATCACTTTCCTTGGCTAAGGGAATGATGGTTTCTGTTCCATCTGCTGCGCTGTATGCAGAATAACACTTAATCGCCTTAATTCCGATGTCCTCCTTCACAAGAAGCATAGAATGGTCATCGGGGACAACAAGCACGTTGTCATCAGAATTCCTAAACTCTGATAAAATGTATTGAGGCACCATATCTTCAATATTGGCCTTTACCTCGTGAAACTGTAGCTTTTCTACCCCTGTATCGGCGTTTGCTAAAGCTGTGGAATAGTGGCTCAGCTGGGTTAGCAAATCTAATCCGAGTCCGACTCGGCGGCTATCGGCCTCTATGATGCACAATGTCTCGGCAAACCATTTGTGGCAAAGCGTAGCATCCGGTATAAATGCAGATACCTGCAATTTCATGATAGTAGTCAGGAAAACCTCCTTATCAGGTAAGGTTGTTCCCATTTTGACAGCATATTTAATCTCGTCCTCCGGGCAATTATACGCTATGTCTGTACCAATAGCGCATACCTCCCCCGGGCGTCTGTCAAAGATGCACTTGCTTCGCCCCTTGGTGGTATCAACGAGTTCTTCTCTGATGACCTTTCCGGAAAAAACTTCGATTCGGTATTCCATGGCACGCCCCTCTGTGGCGAAAGTACACTTAAACGTAGTTGGTGTTGTTTTTCCTTCCGGTGAGAACAAATGAGGCTCTACATGGTCTACAGTACCAAGCAATACGATGCGACGCAGGCATTTCATTGCATGAACAAAAGTTGATTTGCCGGATGCGTTGCCACCATATATTGCCGTTATAGGCAACAATTTTGCATAACGCTCTCCGGGTATCCCCATGAGCGATGTGCTGTGCGTCTTGAACCTCCCCGCAACCATCGAAAACTCTGTAGGCTGCAGGTAAGCCATGTAATTTGTGTATGAAAAGTTGACTAACATAGCATTTGGTATAAGTAGATTATACCTTGAATTCAGCGTATTGTCAATAGATGCTTGTGCGCAAACTCCGATTTTTCTGTGTTTGACACACAGTATGACGCGGTAATTTTAAACTTTCACAGGTATCTCTCTCATCATGCAGAGCTGCCGCGAGCAAGGTCTACCCGAGCCTAGGATTGAAATTGTGCCCAATTTCGTGAACCTAACGATTTGGTTTAATGAACTGTTGTCTGCACAAGACTGCACAAGACTGCACAAGATACAACAACCAAACCTACAGACGTAAGCCCAGTTGAGAGAATACTCCAATTCTGCCACACCCCTAAGAGCATAAACAGAATTGCCAAGTTGTTGGGTGTATCGGATAAAAAATGGGTGCGTGCGCGGTATGTAACACCGCTAATTGGTAACGGGCTGAAATTAACCATGCCGGATAAGCCAAATAGCAGAATGCAGAAGTATACGCGTTGGCATAATTAGAGGTTACGCGGATAGAGTATAGCGGAGTTGGCACAACGAACGCTTTTCTTGATAGTTTACATACTGAAGAAGAGTAAATAAGGTTATTTTTGAAATTACTTTCAGAA